>JAEYWT010000277.1 GCA_023428865.1 Bacteroidota bacterium
ATCACGGGGTACTACTTGGAAGATGTGAACCTGAGCGGCGAGGTGAAATACACCGGCAGCGACAACGACCGCGACCTCATCCTTCTGAACATCGGAGGGCTCGTGCCGACCAACACGATGACCCAACAGCTTCCCTGACCGGATCTTCGACCTGACCATTTTCCAGAACCACCATGTACCGGACCATTTCCGCTGGCGTTGCCGTTGCGCTGGCCTGCTCGCTGCTGATAACCACGAACGCTTCCGCCCAAGTAGAATACGGTGGTAGTCCTTACAGCTTGCAACGCTCCTTCGCAGCACCGGCTGGTGTGCGTTTGCCCAATGTGGATGTGAACGCCTTGGCCGCACAGGATGCGGTGAACGACCAGGACAAGAGCATCCCCTGGCGTTTCGGCAAGAACCATAGCGTGGATCTGAACCTGGACAACTCCGGAACATGGACCACCTTGGAAGATGGCACACGTGTCTGGCGTTTAGGACTGGAGTGCCCTGGTGCGCTAAGTGTGAACTTCGAGTTCAACTTATTCCGCCCGGCAGCTGGTGGAAAGATCTATGTACTGGACCAATGGGGTGGACACATCGGTGCCTTCACCTCGGCCAATGACCCAACGAACAGTCATGTGCTGGGTGTGCAGGCCGTGAAGGGTGAAAAGATCATCATCGAGTATTCCATACCCGCCACCGGCCCACGTGGCAACCTACGGATAGGCCAGGTGACGCATGGCTACCGCGATGTATTCCGCTACGCACGTGGCCTGAACGATTCCGGAACATGCAACAACAACGTGATCTGCGCCGAAGGTGATCCATGGCGCGACCAGATCCGTTCGGTGGCCATGATCACCGTAAGTGGCAATGGCATCTGCACGGGCACGCTCATCAACAACTGCGCCCAGAACGGCACCCCCTACTTCCTCACCGCCGACCACTGCCTGCCTGGCAATTTGAACGTGAGCACTTGGGTATTCCGGTTCAACTGGAACAGTCCAACATGTACGCCCACCACGAATGGCCCTACGAACCAGACCGTGAGCGGTGCCTCGTTGCTGGCGAACAGCGGTGGAACGGATGTGGCCTTGCTGCAATTGAACAGCACCCCGCCTGCCAGCTACAACGTGTACTACAGCGGATGGGACCGCAGCGGTGTAACACCCACTGCACAGACCTGCATCCACCATCCTTCTGGTGACATCAAGAAGATCAGCTTCGATACCAACGCTCCTGGGCAGGCCACGTATAGCGGTGCTTCGTGCTGGCGCATCTTCAATTGGGAGGATGGCACCACCGAACCGGGCAGCAGCGGAAGCGGGCTTTGGGATCAGAACAAACGGCTGATCGGACAGCTCTACGGTGGTGATGCTTCCTGCAGTAATAACGTGAACGATTATTACGGCCGCCTGGATCTGAGCTTCCCCTTGTTGCAGACCTGGCTGGGCAACTGCGGCAACACGCTGAACGGTTACGACCCCAATGCGCCTGCCGTGACCTTGGATGCACAAGCCATCCAACTCAACGGAGCCATTGGCAATCTGTGCAGTGCGAGCATCAGCCCAACGCTTACGGTCCGGAACGGCGGCACCAATACGCTCACCTCGTTCAGCATTGCATGGTCCATTGCCGGTGGGCCTTCGGGCACCACCCCATGGACCGGTTCGCTCACCAGCGGCAACACGGTTAACGTAGCCTTGGGCGCCATTACATTGCCTCCTGGGATCCTCACCCTTTCTGCTACGATCAACGCTCCGAATGGTGGGACCGACCTGGTACCTGGCAACAACACGGCCACCAGCAATTTGATCTACGGCCCGAACCAGGTGACCTTGAACCTGACCTTGGATCGTTACGGCGATGAAACGAGTTGGCTGATCCGTAGTGGCGCCACCACCATCGCCAGTGGTGGACCTTACACTCGGGCAGGTTCGAACGGTGCCAACCCACAAGCGCCGATCACAGTATGCTTGCCCGATGGATGCTATGAACTGGTAGTGAACGACAGCTACGGTGATGGCATGTGCTGCACCTACGGTGATGGCGCCTTCTCCCTTACCGGAAACAGTGGCACCCTCGCATCGGGCGCAAGCTTCACGTTCTCCAGTGTGAACCCCTTCTGTGTACAGTCCACGGTGCAGTCGCTCTTGAGCGCATCGGTCTTCTTGGAAGGTCCATATGGTGCCGGTCCGCAAATGAGCGATGCCCTGCGTGCAACTGGCCTGCTCCCGTTGGTTGAACCATACACCGCTTTTGGCTACGCCCATGTGGCAGGTGGTGGTGGAGAGAGCATCAACGCCTCCGTTCTGAACACCACTGGCAACAACGCCATCGTGGATTGGGTGTTCCTGGAATTGCGAGGGGCAGCACCATCCTACCCCGTGCAAGCCACCCGATGTGCCTTGTTACAACGCGATGGCGATATCGTGGATGTGGACGGCAGCTCGCCCGTGGCGTTCAACGTAGCTGGAGGTGGTTATCGCGTCGTGGTGAAGCACCGCAACCACTTGGCGGTGATGAGCGCCAATACGGTCACCATCGGCAGCACGGCTGGTAGTATAGACTTCCGTACATCGGCCACTACCACCTTCGGCACGGATGCGCAACGCGCTCTCGGCAGCGTGCGCGCTCTGTGGATGGGCGACTGCAACGGCAACGGCTCGGTGGTCTACACCGGCACTGGTAACGACAGGGACCTAGTGCTCGTTCGGATCGGTGGCGTGGTCCCCACCAACACGGTGAACGGCTATCACCAAGAGGATGCGAACCTGGATGGAGCTGTGCGGTACACGGGTAGCGGCAACGATCGCGACCTGATCCTGCAGACCATTGGTGGGGCGGTGCCTACCAACACCAGAACGCAACAACTGCCGTAGCTGCTAGGCCCTACGGCGGGCAGCGAGCAAGGCGCGCGCGTTCTCGAGTGCGGCCGGTGTAAGCTTTCGCCCACTGAGCATGTGGGCGAGTGCTTCCACCCGCTCTTCGGCTTGTACGGCACGGATGCTGGTGTGTACGCGTTCCTCGGCTTCGACCTTGGACACCACCAAGTGCGTATCGGCTTTACTGGCGATCTGCGGAAGATGGGTAATGGCGAGCACTTGGCGGTCCCGCGCCATGCGTGCCATCAAGGAACCAACACGGTCGGCCACCTCACCGCTCACACCGGTATCGATCTCGTCGAACACCACCGTCGGCAGGTCTTGCGAGTCGGCTGCCAAGGAGATCAGGGCCAGCATCACTCGGCTTAGTTCTCCGCCCGAAGCCACCTTATCCAACGGCGATGGTGCTCGGTCCTTATTGGCGCTGAACAAGGCACGAATGGTATCGATACCCTGCGGTCCAGGTGTACCGATGCGATGTTCGAATTGGAATACGGCATGCGGCATTCCAAGATCCTGCAACACGGCCTCCACCTTATTGGCCAAGGGTTTCACCGCAGCGATCCGGGCACGCGAGAGGGTCTTCGCCAAGCGGTCCACTTCCTGCCCGAGGCGGTCCACCTCGGCCGTCGACTTAGCGATCCGTTCACCAAGTGACCCGAAGTTCTCCACCTTGGTCGCCAGCTCCTGCTGAATAGCGAGCAGTTCCTGATTGGAAGCCACACGGTGCTTCTGCTGCAAACGGATGATCGTGTCCAAGCGATCGCGCAACAAAGCAGCTTGTTTCGGATCCAGGGTGATGGATGCCGCAGAGCTGGCTGCTTCATCGGCCACATCCTTCAATTCGATGTGAACACTGTTGAGGCGCTCGAGCAGGTTAGCAACGGTTGGGTCCAAACGAGCCGGTTTCACCAACATCTGCTTCACAC
>JAEYWT010000318.1 GCA_023428865.1 Bacteroidota bacterium
GCTCTCGGCCACCCCCGGCCGTATGATGCTGCTCGACGCCACCAACCCGAGGTAATCATCCACCTGCAACTTCTTCAACAACATGCGCATGGCCGGGCTCTCCACATAGAAAGAACCGATCGTATCGCCCTTACGGATCAATTCCTTGATGGCCGGATCCTGCTTGAACCGCTGCATGTCGTGGATGCCCCCCGCTGGTCGACCCGGTGGGTCGACGCTACGGTCGCCAACATGCTGATCCGTATTCCCTTCATCTGATCTCCCATCCGCGGTTTCCGCCGTTCTACATTCCATATCCTTCATTCTACATTCTTCATCCTTCATTCTACATTCTTCATTCTTCATTCTACATTCTTCATTCATTGCCTTGCCTGCCGCGGTCACGCGCTGGATGTCATGGATGCCGCCCCTAGTGGGTCGACCCGGTGGGTCGACGCTACAGGCACCATCCGCTAGGTCAACTGTGCAACGCACCGTATCCGTATTCACCAATTCCACCGCATCGCGTATATGCCCCAGTCCGCGCTGGCTCAACAGATCGAACTTGTGCAACCCCATATCCTCGGCTTCCAGCATGCTGAACTGTGTTACCGGAAAACCCTTTGGCGGGCGGTGCAAGGCCGTGAAATGGGTGACCGGCTTCTCCGTGATCACGATGCCACCGGCGTGTATACCCAAGTGGTGCGGCATGCCCAGGATGCGGTGCCCATGTCGCACCACCGCCTGTGCCACTCTATCCAAGGCACCCTTGGCACCATCCGGTACGCGGCGCTGACCGCGGTAGTAGGTGATGTCGCCTTCGCCCAGCGCATCGATCTCTGCTGGTGGCAACCCAACGGCCTTGCCCATCTCGCGTATGGCACCACGCCACTGGAAGGTGGTGTACGTGGCGATCTGTGCCGCATGGATGCTTCCCGCAGTTGATCCGTTGTACTTACCGAACACGTAGCGGAAGATCTCGTCGCGATCCTTCCAACTGAAGTCGATGTCGAAATCGGGCGGCTTCTTGCGCTGGGCGTTGATGAACCGCTCGAAGTAGAGATCCAGCTCCATCGGATCCACATCGGTGATGCGCAAGCAGTACGCCACCAGACTATTCGCTCCGCTGCCCCGCCCCACATGGAAGAAACCCCGACCGCGCGCGTAGTTCACGATGTCCTGATTGATGCGGAAGTAACTGATGAAACCCATCTCCTCGATCACCTTCAGCTCGTGGTGCATGCGGTCGACCACCGCTTGGCGCGCGTTCGGATAACGGTAGCGTAAGCCCGCCAACGTATCGGCATGCAGCGCTTCACGATCTTCCGCTAACGTCTTGCTCAGCGATCGGCGTGTCTTGTCACTTCCATCGAAACTGATGCTGCATTCCGCCAATACGCGCTCTGCATTGCTCACCAGCATGGGAAAGTCGCTGTAGATGCGCTCCACCTCTTCGGCCCTGCGGAAGGTCTCATCGGGTTTCGCCAGCTCTTCGGCAGGCAACATGCTCACCACGGTGTTCTTCGCTACCGTGCGCAACAAACGGTGCATATTGAAGTCGCTCTTATCGCGGAAGGTGACCGGCAGCCAAGCCACCAGATCATTGGTGCGCCGCGCCCATGGGCTGAAGGGCAAGCGGGTTAGATCGGCAGGTCTGATACCAATGCGTTCATTCAGCCGTAACCGCTCCGGCGCCTGTTCGAGCGGATAGATGAAGAAGACATCGTCCAACTCCGGCGCACGTGAAGGCAGATCTTCATCATCCAACAGATGCGGGCTCAGCAGTTCGTTCAACCGCTGGAAACCTTCGTTGTTCTTCGCCAGACCGATGTACAGCACACGCGCTCCCTGGCGGAATTCGATGCCCGCCACCGGGCGTATGCCGAAGCTCTTCTCCGCATCGCGCACCAGATCGGGTATGCCTGCGGTGCTGTGGATGTCCGTGAGCGCCAAGGTGCGCACGCCCGCCTTCGCCGCTTCCTCCAGCAGCGTATAGGGTTTCATCACCCCGTACTTGAAACTGAACCAGCTGTGCGTGTTGAGGTACATCGGGCCGGGATCGACGCTTTATCCGTCGATCTTCCGCCCAATAAGTTAGCACAGGAAAAGCTACTTCAAGCCCTCCCACCACCGCTCCGAGCGCGACAGGTCAGCATCCACCACGATGGCCCCGATCCGCGGCGTCAACAGCGGCAGGCCCAACTCCTTCGCTTTCACGGTGAGCCGCTCGATGGGTTCGGTCCACGGGTGTAGCGCCAGGCTGAACTTGCCCCAATGCACCGGCATCAACACGCGCGCCTTCACATCCAAGGCGGCTTGCGCGGTCTCTTCGGGCATCATGTGGATGTTGGCCCAACGTTCGTTGTAGGCTCCACATTCCAACAAGGCCAGATCGAACGGACCAAAACGTTCGCCCACTTCCTTAAAGGTTGGCGAGTATCCAGAATCGGCACCGAAGTAGATCTTCTTGCCACCGCTCTCCATCACCCACGAACCCCATAGTGTGCTGAAACGATTGGTCATGCCGCGACCCGAAAAGTGCCGCGATGGTGCCAAGGTCAACTTCACCTTTCCCAGGTCCACGCTCTCCCACCAATCCTTCTCGGTGATGGCGCCTGCCGGTATGCCCCACTTCTCCAAGTGTGCACCAACACCCAGCGGTGCCACGAAACGTTTGTCCTTCAACTGCAACATGGTCTCGTGGTCCAGGTGATCATAATGATCATGCGAGAGCAACACCACATCCACCGCCGGCAGCAGGTCCACCCGCATGTGTCCGGTGTAGTTGAACCGCTTGGGACCCGCGAAGGAAAAGGAGGAGGCCCGCTCGCCGAACACCGGATCGATCAGGAAGGTGGTGCCACCCATCTTGATCAACAACGACGAGTGCCCGAACCAAGCCACGGCGAAGGAGCTGTCCGGAACGGCCTTCCATGCTGCCAGGTCCATCGGCACGGTAGGCAGTGTATCCTTGGGTTCGCGTGCATCACCGCCGCGCAGCATTTCGTACATCACCTTGGCCATCACCGTCAGCGGCATGTCCATATTGGTCTCCACCACGTTCTGGAACTTACCTTCCTTGTAGTTGGGCGATGCTTCGATACGCTGCTGTCGTTCGCCGGAGGGATCACCTCCGATACGTGGCGAAAGGCTGAAGTAGAGCGCCAGCCAGATCAGGAGTGCCACGATGATGCCAAGGATCCAAAGCAGTGCCATGCGGAAACGTCTCATGTGAAGTGTGCGGCTGCAAAGGTGATGCGGCAAGCACCACCACCGCTCGCCTTCCGTACCGCCCGGCTACCGCTCGTTGAAATGGAAAGCCGCACGGATACCTAACGTCCCGTGCGGCCTCCATATGACGGGCGCACCACATACGCCCGACGAACGATCAGTTCTTGTACTTCACCGCACCTTGGGAAAGCAGGTGTTCAATGTCGTTGTTGACACTAAGGATGAGCAAGGAGGTGGCCGTGCAGAACACCGGACTGGTGATGCAGTGGTGCCCGTTCCAACTGCCGTCCTGGTTCTGGATGTCCACTAGACGCTTGGTGGTCTGGCCGTACCAGTTCTTCCAGCTGTTGTCCTTGGCGATCACCAATGACTCTCCGGTCTGTAGGAAGCTGAGGAATTCTTCACCGCCGTTGTTCCCGAATCCGCTGATCACGTTCTCTGCCTGGGCTTGTGTCTTGGCCGCGTTGTACACCTGGTAAGCGGTGTTCATCTTCTCGGCTTCTGCCGGTGAATAGCCCGCATCTTCCAAGGTCTTGCTGTCCACCTGCGCGTTGGCCGCTACTTTGCCTTCTTTCTTCGCTTTGGCCACCACTTCGGAGACCTCCCGCGCCTGCACAGCGCTGTTCCGGGTGCTTCCGCTCACCGCATAGAGCGTAATGCCCGCCGCGCGCTCTGTGGCCACACTGCCGGTGTTCGCATCGAAGTTGGCCTTCTGGTAGTCGCGCGCAAGGTCCAATGCTTCTTCGTTCACATCGGCTCCTACGGTCTTCGCACTTTCCAAGGCACTGGCCGCAAAACTCGACTGCAGTACACCGGCCCAACCATCGCCCTGCACGCTGCCGTCAGCGTTCTGCGAACGTTGGATCATGCTTACGCAGGTGTTCAACGCACGCTTGGCGCGCAGGTAGCTGCCATGCTCTTCACCGATCTTGGCCACCAGGTTCGAGAGGAACTGCGTGGTAAGGGCCACATCGATGTTCGCACCCAATTTGCTCTGGATCTGTGTGCCGGTGAGCTGGGTGATGTTCACCGCGCCTTTCGGTGCCCCTTCGACCTGAGACAAGAGGTACTCGGTGACCCGTTTCAACTGTGCTGCGTGGGCCCCCTTGTCCAAGGTGTTGCCCATGCGCATCATCGCCATGCCCACCATGGCCGTGGTGGCGGGATCGGTGCTAACAGCATGTGGATCGATGATGTCCTGCCGTGCGTGCGAACCGCAACCGAAGCCGCCGTTGTTGGCTTGTGCTTTCACCAACCAATCCAGGCCGCGTTGTTCCGCGCGCACCACGTTCTCCGGCGTGGCCAACACGAATGCGGGATCCAACCCCTCGCCTTCGTAAACGGTCTTGAACACGCAACCGGCAGGCATTTCGTTCTTCGCAACGACCAAAGAAGGATCGGCAGCCGGAACGTGGCAGATGGGCGCATCCGCTGGCACATGGGCCTGGCGGAAGGATACCAGCACCAAGGTGGCACTGATCGCAACAAGTACAACAGGCAGGATCAACAAGTTCTTTTTCATGGTCAGGGTATGTTGTGGCCCCTCTGTAGGATGCTTCGTAGGGCGCCAATTGCATACCCGTACACACAAGCTTCGGTCAGGTTCGATCCGCGATGGACTAATTTCATCCTCGCCATGCGCCATACGTTCGTCATCCTCTGCTTTTCAGCCACCCTTTCGGTGAACGCCCAGCGCGTGCTCCATTTCACCGCCACCTCGGGCTACGACCACGGCACGCGCGATGTGTCGTTCGCGATGTTCACTTCAATCGGAGATCAACTCGGGGCGGAGGTGGTGAATGATGCCACCGGCGCTACGTTCTCCGATGCCAACGCATTGGCACAGTTCAATGCCATCATCTTCAGCAATACCAGTGGTAATGACATCCTCGATGCCACGCAACGTGCCAACTTCGAGCAATGGGTGGCCAATGGCGGCCATGTGCTCGGTATACATGCAGCCAGCGATACCTACCGCCACAGCAGCGCCAATGGCAACAATACAGGCACTTGGGATTTCTTCCCTGAGCTGATCGGCGCCAGTGTACAGGAGAACCCGAACCACGTGAACGGCACACCCACCTACACTATGCAACGCGTGGGTGCGCACCCGGCCACCTACAACGTGCCCGATCAATGGGAGAAGGCCGAGGAATACTATTACTGGGAGAACGGCTTTTTCGCGGAGCTGAACACCCCCATGCTGATCGTGGAGGAGACCTTGGGCCCCAATGGTCAAGTGAATAGCTACGATGCGCCGCGCCCCATGAGCTGGTACCGCACACCGGGCAACTCACGTGTTGTCTACACGGCACTCGGACACGCTCCGTCGAACTACACCGACGACCAGATCTTCCGGGCGCACGTGAAGGATGCGTTGGCGTGGCTGCTGGAGGGCGCAACGTCCGTTCCAGTACACACCACCGAGCTACGGCCCTTGTTCCCGAACCCGACATCGGATCTCGTTCACCTAACCCCCGGATACAACGGGTTGGTTTCTCTCGTGGACGCGAGCGGTAGGACCGTGCTTCTTGAACACATTTCCCAGAGCGGCACATTCTCCACCAGTTCGATCCAGCCTGGCTCCTACATCGTTGTGATGCATGATGGATCACGCACGCCACTGGTGATCGCTCGGTAGGCCGTAGGGGATCCGGCTTCCGTTCGCACGTACGCACCTGAACGGCAGAACGCCGACCCAACAGGTCGGCGTTCTATTGCTTGAAGAGAAGCCTTAGTTGCTGTATGCCTCGATGGCCTTACCAGCCTTCTTGCGATCGTTCTCGTCCAACAGGATCTTACGGATGCGCAGGCTCTTCGGCGTTACCTCCAGGTATTCATCGGCCGTGATGTACTCCATGCATTCTTCTAAGGAGAACTTCACCGCAGGTGCGATACTCTCCTTGCTATCACTGCCACTGGCGCGCATGTTGGTGAGCTGTTTGCCTTTCAATACGTTCACCACGAGATCGTCGGTCTTGGGGTTCTCGCCGATCACCTGGCCACCGTACACTTCTTCTCCTGGATCAACGAAGAACTTACCGCGATCCTGCAGTTTGTTGATGCTGAAGGCGACCGCCGTTCCCGTTCCCTGGCTGATGATGCTGGCCGCGCGACGTACACCCAGTTCACCCTTGTAAGGCTCGTAGCCCTTGAAACGGTGCGCGATGATGGCCTCACCCTCCGTGGCGGTGAGTAAGGGGTTGCGCAGGCCGATGATGCCGCGAGCGGGAATGTTGAACTCGATGTTCACCCGGTCGCCCTTCAGATCAACGCTCAGCAACTCGCCTTTGCGGCGGCTTACCAGATCGATCACCTTGCTGCTGAATGGCTCAGGCACCTGCACGGTGAGGACTTCGATCGGCTCGCAACGTTCGCCGTCGATCTCTTTGTAGATCACCTGCGGCTGGCCCAGTTGGAACTCGTAGCCTTCGCGACGCATGGTCTCCACCAGGATACCGATGTGGAGGATACCACGACCATACACCAGCAGCTTGTCGGGACTGTTGGTCTCTTCCACACGCATCGCCAGGTTCTTTTCGATCTCCTTGTACAGGCGGTCGCGCAAGTGGCGGCTGGTAACGAACTCACCTTCCTTACCGAAGAACGGCGAGGTGTTGATGGTGAAGAGCATGCTCATGGTAGGCTCATCCACCTTGAAGCCGGGCAGGCCTTCGGGGTTCTCGAAATCGGCGATGGTGTCTCCGATATCGAAGCCTTCCAGACCCATGATGGCGCAGAGTTCGCCGCTGTGCAGTTCACGGTCCTTCACCTTTTCCTTGCCGAGGCCTTCGAAGACCATGAGCTCGGCTACCTTGCCCTTGGTGATGCGGCCATCGTTCTTCACGAGGCTCACGTTCTGGCCAGCCTTGATGGAACCGCGACGTACGCGGCCTACAGCGATACGACCTTGGAAGCTGCTATAGTCAAGGCTCGTGATGCGCATCTGCAAGCTGCCCTCTTCCTTCTTAGGCGCAGGAATGAACTTGAGGATGGTATCCAACAGGTAGCTCACATCCTCGGTCGGGGTCTTCCAATCGGGGCCCATCCAACCTTGTTTGCTGCTGCCGTAAACGACCGGGAAATCCAGCTGGTCCTCGTTCGCTTCCAGGGCGAACATGAGGTCGAACACCTGCTCGTGGACCTCTTCGGGGGTGCAGTTCGGCTTATCCACCTTGTTGATCACCACGATCGGCTTCAAGCCCAGCGCAATGGCTTTACCCAATACGAAACGGGTCTGCGGCATGGCGCCCTCGAAGGCATCCACCAACAGGATCACCCCATCGGCCATGTTCAACACGCGTTCCACCTCGCCACCGAAATCACTGTGACCAGGAGTATCGATCACGTTGATCTTCACCCCCTTGTAACGCACGCTCACGTTCTTGGAGAGGATGGTGATGCCCCGCTCGCGCTCCAGGTCGTTGTTGTCCAACAGCAGGTCCGAAGTGGCCTGGTTCTCACGGAACAATTGGCACTGGTGCAGGATCTTGTCCACCAGGGTCGTCTTTCCGTGGTCAACGTGGGCAATGATGGCGATGTTACGCAGCTCGGTCATGGGGTCTTGTAATGGTTCCCGCCGTTGCTTCAACGCGTAGGCGGGGGCAAAAAGCCCGCAAAGGTAGCCTTTCTTCAGGGATGATCGGACCGAACGCTATCTTTGCAGCCGCTTGACCAGCCGGTCGGGCGAACCGGCCCCGTAGTTCAATTGGATAGAATGACAGATTCCGGTTCTGTTGGTTGGAGGTTCGAATCCTCCCGGGGTCACAGAAAGCGTCCGCAAGGGCGCTTTTTTTTTGGGAGCGCCTTTACCGGCTCTTCGCTGTAGCCGCCC
>JAEYWT010000211.1 GCA_023428865.1 Bacteroidota bacterium
GCACCGCACAGAAGCTCGTGTTGAACATGATCAGCACCAGCGTGATGATCAAGCTGGGCCGGGTGAAAGGCAACCGCATGGTGGACATGCAACTGAGCAACCACAAGCTGATCGACCGCGGCACGCGTATGGTGATGGAAGGTGCAGGCGTGGACTATACGAAAGCCAATGCACTGTTGAAGCAACACGGATCCGTGAGAAAGGCGCTCGAGAGCAGCAAACATTCCAAGTAACCAGTTTGCAGTTGGCAGGTGCCGGGAGCTGCCGACTGCCAACTGCGAACTGGCAACCGGACCCCACATGCACGAAATTGAACCATACTGGAATTGGCGCCACAAATACACGGCGGAAGAGGATGAACGTTCGCCCTTCTTCGGCACGGAACACAGCGAGTTCGAGTTCACCCATGCGGTGTACGACCATGTGATCCATCCGCAGTGGGACAACTTCGGCAGCAGTACTTTGTACATGAAGGTGATCTACGCCGACTACGACGATGGGTACGCCATCATGGAACTCATCGGCGAATGGAACGATCTGTTGCACAACGACATCATGGTGTTGAAGCGCAACATCATCGAAGAATTGATGGCACAGGGCATCCACAAATTCATCCTCATCGGCGAGAACGTGTTGAACTTCCACACCAGCGATGAGGAATACTACAGCGAATGGTTCGAGGAAGTGAGCGACGCCGACGGGTGGATCGCCCTGCTCAATTTCCGGCCGCACGTGTTGGAGGATCTTCAACGGGCCAACATAGACCAGTACTTCCTGCTGGGCGGCCAGCTGAACGCCTTGAAATGGCGCACGTACGAACCCGAAGCGGTCTACACCAATGTGGAAGGCATGGTGATGCGGCGGTTGGGGGCTTAGCTATTCCGCAGCATGCCCCAGACCACCCGATCGATCGGTAACGAAAGCTCCTCTTCCCTTCCTCCTTCTATCCGTAACCAGCGGAACACCTCCTGGTCACCAGTTCCTCCAATGCCGGTGAAAGGCACATCCACCACTGGTATCGCCGCAGGATCGGCCACGCGAAAGATGTAGTACACGCTCACCACTTGCATGGGTGTGCTGTGGAAGCTGCTTTGCTGGAAGAAGTCCGTGGTGTAGAAATGCACGGGATCCAGCGCTTCCACACCGATCTCTTCGCGGATCTCACGGATCAGACAATCCTTCAGGCCTTCGCCGAACTCCAAGCCACCACCGGGGAATTTGGTGATGAGCTGGCCCTTGATCCGTTCATCGGAAACGAGCACGTGGCCGTTGTGGATGAGGATACCGTAAACGCGGAGGGTGAACGACTGCATTCCTGAATTGGGCTCGATCAGCGATCCATGGTCTTCCTCCCCCGCAACATCTCCCGCTTCCCCGGCGGCCCAGGAAGGCGCTCCACGGTGAAGCCTGCCTGTTGCATGGTCCGGCGCACCGCTCCCTTCGCGCAATAGGTCACCAGGATGCCATCGGGCCGCAGCGCGCGAAACATGCGTTGGAACACCTCCAAGGTCCACATATCGGGCTGCGTGGGTGGTCCGAATGCATCGAAGTAGATCAGATCGGCCACCGCATCCACCTGGAGATCCTGCACCGGTTGTTGAAGCAACTGGAACCGCAATCCACCGAACACCTCCCACGGCTCATCGCGCGGCACCGTCATCCGTTCCAAGAACGGCGCGTTCAGTCCGGGCCAGGCGAGCTCGTTACAATGGTCCAAGGCCTGCAGCAACTCCACCGAGAGCGGGAATGGTTCCAACGCCGTATACCCCACGGTACACTTGCCTTCCAGGGCACGGATCCAGGTAAGAAGGAAGTTCAGGCCCGTGCCCAGTCCGATCTCCAATACATCCACATGCGGCTTCTTCACACCCTCCAAGCCCATTCGGATGAACACGTGCGTGCTCTCCTGCACGGCACCATGCAGGCTATGATACTGCTCGTCCAGCACCGCACTGCGCAAGGTGAGCGAACCATCGGCGGTGCGCTCTGGCCGTAGGTCTGCGGCGGTGGCGGGCATGGGGCGAAGGTAGCGGACGACCAGATGCATGTGGCAATGACCCCAAGCATCCTACGGATCATCGTCCCTCATAGGATGCAACCGTTCTTTCTGTGGCTGCTTCCACGAAAAACCCGGAATGAAGCCTTCAAAATTTCGAAGTTGCCGCTTTCAGGGATGCCCATACCAAGGGCCAACGGGATCGGTTAGGGCGAGAGGTCTTGGAGGGTTGTTCCATCGTTAGGCAACCTAGTCCACGACGAGCGCGAAGGCATCGAGAACATCACGTGGACCGTGGCCGGCAAGGTGAAGCGCGTGGAGCGCTCCAGCTCCAGTGCTTTGGATGCGTTGCATTTCGGGTATGGTGCTAGTGGACACCGCATCATGAAGCAGGTGACCGACGACCCCGACTTGGGCGAAGGTTACCGCGAGCACTATATTCGTGATGCGCAATGCCTGTCTCGCCCAAGCGGGAGCAATATCATGGCCACCTACCACTACAGCAACCCCGCTGGCCCCGGCGTAAGCCTGCGCGTGAAGGAGTGGCCCATTTACGGCAGCAGTCGCGTGGGACAGTACATACGTGGCACCGACATGTATGGCGAGGACCTCTTGACACCGCCTACGG
>JAEYWT010000371.1 GCA_023428865.1 Bacteroidota bacterium
AGGAGGAACGGAACAGCGTTGAACTGGACATTGCCGATATAGAAGGGCACATTCCCATTGGCTATGGAACCAAAGGCTGGTTCCGAGACCACCAGATCACCATTGTGCCACATGCTCAGCTCCACGCCATCATACACCAAGGCCAAATGCTGCCAAGTGGAAAGGCTCAACCCTCCGTAGGTGATGGTGAATTCGGAACCGTCGCTGTTCTGGAAACGCCCTTCCACCGTGGAGGCAGGTGATATCTGAAGCAGGTAGAAGGCCGCATCGAGCTCGTTCCGGATGCCGGCGAAGCCATCAAAATCCGGATAGGCCGGAGCTGTGTTGGTAGGATAGACCCAACAGCTAAGCGTGTAACCCGTTGCACCAACGAACACTGCGGAACCGTTGGTGATGACCACTTGGTCGTTGATGCCATCCAGATCGAGGCTGGCGGTGTTCTGTGCACTGGTCTTGCCTATTAGAGCGAAGGCCGTGGCGAAGAGAAGCGTTCTGGTGGAGAGATTCTTCATGCAGCGGGATCACATGGTTGGTGGTTGGGGCAGATGCCCACAGCCAAGATAAGCGATCAGGCTTGGCCAATGGTGCCTAATTTCGCCGCCCCGTACGGCGAACCACTTCGCCCCGCGGAACGTTCCTACCGAAGCATGAAGATCCTCGTACTCCTGAGCCAAGTGCCCGATACCACGGCACGCATCGCCTTCACCAACGGCAATACCCAATTCGATGCCACGGGTGTCACCTTCATCGTGAACCCTTACGACGAGTGGTACGCGCTGGTGCGTGCGCTTGAGCTGAAGGAAGCCGCCGGTGCAGGCAGTGTTACCACTATCACCGTGGGCGGTGCCGATACCGAAGCCACCATTCGCAAGGGACTGGCCATTGGTGCCGATGAAGCCGTTCGCGTGGATGCACAACCCACCGAAGCGCTGCAAGTGGCCGAGCAGGTAGCCGCTTACGCAAAAGACAAAGGCTTCGACCTGATCATCGCCGGTAAGGAGACCATCGACCATAATGGTGGCCAGGTGGGTGGCATGGTGGCCGAACTATTGGACCTTCCGTACATCGCTCTGGCCAGCAAACTGGATGTAGCTGCGGGTAAGGCGACCATCGAACGCGATGTGCCCGGTGGTGTAGAAGTGCTGGAGGCTTCCCTCCCACTCGTTCTCAGCGCAGCGAAAGGCATGGCCGAGCAGCGCATCCCGAACATGCGTGGGATCATGGCGGCCCGCACCAAACCGTTGACGGTGGTGCCCGCAGCAACGACGGACAACGTGGCCGCCACGGCTTCGTTCGAGCTACCACCAGCCAAAGGCGCAGTGAAGATGATCCCTGCGGACGAGGCCGGGAAGTTGATCGAGTTGTTGCATTCCGAAGCCAAAGTCATTTGATGAATTTCCAGTTGTCAGTTCGCAGTTGTCGGTTGTCAGGCAAGCACGCGACGGCAACAGCCTGACAATTGCGAACTGACAACTGCCCCAACCCCAACAGACCTCATTGATCTTCCGGCCATCGCGCCAAACCGAAATAGACCCAGCATGAGCGTTCTAGTTTTCATCGACACCCGCGGCGAAAAGCTGCCGAAAGCGGCCCAAGAAGCCGTGACTTATGCCAGCAAACTCGCCGGCAAACCCGTTACCGCTGTCACCTTCGGTGGTGCCAGCGGACTGGAGAGCCTCGGTGCACAAGGTGCTGCGAAGGTGATCGTGGCACGCGGCGTTACGGCCGTAGATGGCCAACAGCTGACCAAATTGGTGACCGACGTGGCCGCCAAGGAAGGCGCCAACACCATCGTCTTCGTGCATGACGGAACCGGCAAGACCGTGGCACCACGTGTTGCTGCGAAGCTGAAAGCCGGTCACGTGGCCGGTGCGCTCGGTCTACCCGAAGGCGACAAGTTCAAGCGCAACGTGTTCAGCGGAAAGGCACAGGCTTGGCTGCAAGTCACCAGCGCTAACAAGGTGATCAGCCTGATGCCGAACTCCATTCCCGTGGGTAAGGATGGCGGCACGGCGACGGTTGAAGAATACAGCGGCGACCTCGGCCCGGCTCGCATCACCGTGAAGGAGATGCGCAAGGCCGGTGCTGGTGTGCCTTTGCCCGAAGCAGAACTCGTGGTGAGCGCTGGGCGTGGCATGAAAGGACCCGAGAACTGGGGCTTGGTGGAAGAACTGGCGAAAGAGCTCGGTGCCGCTACGGCCTGCAGCCGCCCGGTGGCCGACATGCATTGGCGTCCGCACCACGAGCACGTGGGCCAGACCGGCGTGGCCATCCGCCCGAACCTGTACATCGCCATCGGTATCAGCGGTGCCATCCAGCACCTCGCCGGCGTGAACCAGAGCAAGGTGATCTGCGTGATCAACAATGATCCCGAAGCACCGTTCTTCAAGGCGGCCGACTACGGTATCGTGGGCGATGCGTTCCAGATCCTTCCCAAGTTGGTGGAAGCGGCGAAGAAGCTGAACGCGGAGCGGTAGAAATCAGTTCGTTGTTGGGAGTTGTCAGACAGTTGGGCGCAGCCCACTGGCTGGTTTCCATCATCAAGGAGCCTGACAACTTAGAACTCGCAACTGCGCCCTATCTTCACGGCCCCGTTAAGCACGTATGGACAAGGTCGAGCTACGCTTCCTACGCATCACGTACAGTCACACCCACGCAGGTGCTTATGCGCTGATCCTGTCGGAAGTGGTAGGTGACCGCCGTTTGCCCATCATCATCGGAGGTGTTGAGGCCCAGGCCATTGCCATTCAGGTGGAGAACATCAAGCCCGCCCGGCCGCTTACCCACGACCTCTTCAAGAACCTGGCCGACACCCTTGGTATCAACCTGAAGGAGGTGATCATCAACGACCTGGTGGAAGGGATCTTCCATGCCAAGCTCGTGTTGGATCAGGATGGCAAGGAAGTGGAGATCGATGCACGTAGCAGCGATGCCATTGCCTTGGCCCTCCGGTTCGATTGCCCCATCTTCACGTACGAGTTCATCTTAAGCGCCGCTGGCCTGAAGGTGGAGGAAGGCGAAGAGAGCGACGCGGAAGTGGAAGAAAGCAAAGGCAAGGGAGAAAAGAAGTCTGCCGGTTCCATGACCGTGGAAGAACTACGGTCGAAGCTGGAAGAAGCCTTGGATAACGAGGACTACGAGCGTGCTTCCAAGATCCGCGACGAGCTGAAGAAGCGCGAAGGGACGAATTGAGCAAGGCTCAAGGTTCAAGCGGGCAAGAGCCAAGACTCAAGTCACAGAACCCGGTTCAGAAGAAGCTCTCCTAGGTACTCCCTATTGCGTGGCTTTCGCGCGCATGGTGACAAAGTAGACCACCGCGCCGAGACCTACGATCACCAAGCTGCCGATGGTGAAAGTGGGTTTGAAGATGAGCAGGTTGAGGCAGAAGGCCAGGGCGCAGACGATGTACAAGGCCGGGATCCAAGGGTAACCGACGGCTTTGTAGGGCCGTGCCGCATCGGGTTCGCGCTTGCGCAGGATGAAGATGCCGATAATGGTGACGATGTAGAAGAGCAGCGAGGCGAAGGTGGCGTAATCCAGCAGGTCGCCGTAGGTGCCGCTGAAGCAGAGCAAGCAGGCCCACACACACTGCACCCACATGGCCCATTGTGGCACACCACGCTTGCTCAACTCGCCCGCCTGCTTGAAGAACAAGCCTTCCTTGGCCATGGCGTAGTACATGCGTGGCCCTACCAGTACGTACCCGTTGATGCAGCCAAACGTGCTGATCATGATCAGAATGGCCATGACCGCAACGGCCGATGGACCCATGATCACCTGCGCAGCAGCAGTGCCGACACGATCGGCTTCGGCGGTCATGATGCCTTCGCTCGGCAACAAGGCGAGGTAGGTGATGTTGGCCAACACGTAGAGACCGGTGACCATGAAAGTGCCCAAGGCCAGGCTGCGCGGGATGTTGCGTTGCGGCTCCTTCACTTCACCGGCAATGAAGGTGATGCTGTTCCACCCATCGCTGCTGAAGAGCGAACCCACCATGGCCACACCCAGCACGCTGAGCAATGCCACACCGGTGAGCGGCGTGATGACACCATCACTTCCTGTGGTGGCAGCGGCCCAGCCTGTGCTGAAATTTGTGGTGAGCACATCGGTGCCCAAGCCCACAGCAAGACCAACAACGATCAACGCCAAAACCGCCACGATCTTGGCCGTGGTGAAGATAGTGGTGAGCGTTTTGCTGCTGTGTACACCCCTCGTATTGAAGAGCGAGAGCAGGATGATGGTGGAGACCGCGTAGACCTGGGCAGCGCTCACCTTTACGAAACCGAGATCCACCAGGATGTTGTCTGGCGAAAGGGCCGGAAAAAAGACCGCGCTGAACTTGGCAAAGGCCACAGCAACGGCTGCGATGATCCCGGAGGTGATCACGGTGAAGGCTGTCCACCCGTACAGGAAGGCGGTGAGTTTGCCGTAGGCACGTTGTAGGTAGACGAACTGGCCGCCGGCCTTGGGCATCATGCCGGCGAGTTCACCATAGCTGAGTGCCGCCAACACCGTAAGTACGCCAGCCACGACCCACGCCACCAGCATCCACGCGGGTGATCCAAGGTCGCGCAGCATGCCCGCGCTCACGATGAAGATGCCCGAGCCGATCATGGAACCGGCCACGAGCATGGTGGCATCCCACAGACCGAGGGAGCGGTGGAAGTGGCCTTCGCTCATGGCGATCTACTCGGGCTTGTTCAGCTTGCTATGGCTACGACTGTAACCGAAGTAGATGATGAAGCCGAGGGCCAGCCAGACACCCAAGCGGATCCAGTTCTCCTTGCCAAGCCCAAAGATCATGGCACCACAGGCGATGATACCTAAGATGGGCAACAAAGGCACCATCGGGGTCTTGAACTGACGTGGCAGGTCGGGCTGTGTTCTGCGTAGGATGATCACTGCGGCGCACACCAGCATGAAGGCGAACAAGGTGCCGATACTCGTCATGTGACCAACCACATCGCCGGGCACGAACGCTGCGAACAAGGCCACCAACACGAGAATGACGAGGTTGCCCTTGTACGGCGTCTTGTATTTCGGATGTACTTCGGAGAACACCTTCGGCAACAGACCATCGCGGCTCATGGAATAGAACACACGGCTCTGGCCGAGCAACATCACCAGGATCACCGAAGAGAAACCGGCGAGGATGGCCACCGTGACCGACTTGCTCAGCCAACCGTAGCCCGGCATGGCTTCTTGTATCGCCGCCACAACGGATGCTTCGCCTCCCTTGGTGGGATCACGGAAGAAATCAACCGGCACCAGACCGGTGAGCACATGCGCGAAGAGCACATAGAGCAGGGTACATACAAGCAGTGAACCGAGAATGCCGATGGGCATAGTGCGTTTGGGATCCTTTGCTTCCTGCGCGGCAGTGCTAACCGCATCGAAACCGATGAAGGCGAAGAAGACCGTGCCTGCTGCGCCGAGGATGCCGAGCCAGCCGCCATAGTTGTGCGTGATGCCTTGGTGATCCACATACTGCGTGGCTTCGGGAATGTAGATCGCATGATTGGCGGGGTTGATGAAGCTCCAGCCCAGCGCGATGATCAACACCACGATCGCCACTTTCACGATCACGATCAAGTTGTTCACGAAGGCGGACTCCTGGATACCCCGGATCAACAGCAGGCTGATGGCCGTTACAATGAAGAGCGCTGGGAGGTTGATGATGCCGCTGACCCCATCTACAGAAGTCTGGAATGGCGAATGACACCATTGGTACGGTATGGGTGATAGATGCATCACCTCCACCAAGAAATTATTGAGGTATTCGCTCCAGGCGATGCCCACCGTAGCGGCACCTACCGCATACTCCAACACCAGATCCCACCCGATGATCCACGCGAGCAGCTCGCCCATGGTGGCATACGTGTAGGTGTAGGCACTGCCCGAAATGGGAATGGACGACGACAGTTCAGCATAACACAAACCAGCCAGAGCACAACCGAAGGCCGCGATCAAGAAGCCGATGGTGACGGCCGGCCCCGCATTCTGTGCAGCGGCTGCGGCCGTGCGTACAAAGAGGCCCGCACCGATGATGGCTCCGATGCCGAGCGCCACCAAGGACCACGAGGTCAGCGTACGCTTCAAGGTATGCCCGCCCTCGGCGGAGCCACTGGCCAGGATCTGGTCCAGCGGTTTGATCTGAAAGAGCTTGTTCGCCATGGCGTTGTGTCAGGATGCGGCACCAAGATGGGGCTTTCGATGCACAACGCCAAGCACCACGATCCGTGGCGGCTTTCCATCGTTGTTGACCGACGCCGTAGGAGGTTGATCCCCGCATGGGTACTTTGGGGCCCGCATACCAGCTTATGCGAAGCCTTCGTTGGCACCCATGCGCTTAGACGAGACCCAGATCCTG
>JAEYWT010000416.1 GCA_023428865.1 Bacteroidota bacterium
AGGCACGTTCGCGCGGTCCATCTGTGGGCTGTCCATCAGGTTATAGCCACTGATGAAGAGTTGCACCGGTCCGCGTGTCCAGCTCACGCGCGCATCCGCTCGTGGATGGTCCGGATAGGTCATGGCAATGCCCTCGTTGAAGTCGATGTAGGTGCCAACGCGTTGTTGCCAAAGTACGTTCAGCCGCGCGGTGAATGCACCCAGGCGATGTTCGCCCATCAACGAAAGCCGGTGACGCAATTGGTCCAGGACGTACAAGGAGGTGAAGTCGAATTCCGAACGGTCGGTCCATTGGTAGGCGTAGATCCCACCGATCACCGTACGATCATCCGCCGACCGCCAACGTGTGCTGAACTCCAGACCGTGCAGGTCCATCGCTGTGATGTTGGCGGCTCGCACCGTGTTCTCTCCAGGCCGTTTCACCCAATCGATAAGGTCGCGGCCACGGCGAAGGAAAGCGCACGCCGAAAAGCTCCACGCACCACGCCGGAACCGATGGCCGATCTCCGCCTGATCGCCGTGTTCGGGTAACAGATCCAAGCTGCCTACAGCGCCACCGCGGTTGTAGTAGAGGTCCGTGTAGGTGGGCAGTCGGAAGGCACGCGAGAGCGATCCGTAGGTGGTGTGGCGTTCGTTCCACGTGTAGCTAAGGTCCACACCGGGCAGCCATTCAGGCGCAAAGACGGTGTTCAGGTTCAAGAGCACTCCAGCATCGATGGTCAGGCGTTTCAAGGTATACCGGTGGTCAAGGTGGATCGCCAGGTTGCGGCGGCCATCACGGCGTGTATAGGGATCACGCGAACCACTTGCTGTGATGGGTGATCCCAGCGGTTCGCCCAGTACGTTGCTCAAGATGCCTTCATCACGAGCATGGATCCCAAGCGCTGTGGTGCCCGCTTTCCATGCGCGATGGATCTCCGCCTCGGCACCGAACACCTGCGTGCGATGCACGTTATGGAAGGTGTAGAAGAAGGTGGGAGTGAAGCGTGCGGTATCGGCTTCACCGCGAATGAAGTAGCCATTGGCAAAACGGTAGTATCCATCGCCTTCACGGAATAGTTCGAAACGATCGTTGTGTTGCCGGAAGTAGCTGCGCACGCTCCAGCTCCACAACCCACGATGTTTCAATTCAAGCGCTGCCAGAGCGGTGCGTGTGTATTCCTGCTGATCGGGATAGAGCGATGAGTAGAAGTTCTGCGCGCCGAAACGTTTGCTGCTCAACCCTGCCTGCCCACGGAGCTCAACGCTTTTCCACTGTTTGCCAGCGCTCACATGCGCGCCGCTCTGCTCATGATCGCTGTTGGCTACTGCCCCGTTGGTTTTTCCGTGGAAGGCGGTCAGCCGCATACCCAGCCCATTGTGTATCCACTCTTGGTTGCCGCGCACACGCCAGCTGCCGAACTCACCACCATCAACGGTCACACTTCCGCCTTTGCCTGTTGGCTTTCGCGTGATCAGGTTGACTGCACCGGAAAAGGCTCCAGCGCCGAAGGTGCGCGAGGCTCCACCGTAGCACACATCGATACGCTCCAAGGCATCACCGAGTAGGGGAAGGTCCATCAAGTGATGACCGGTCTGCGGATCGCTCATCGGTATGCCATCGATCAGTACCAGGGCTTGGTCGTAGGTGCCACCGCGTATGCTCAGGTCGGTCTGTGCATCGAAAGGCCCGCGCTGGCGCACATCAATGGCCGTATGGTCTCGCAGAAGTTCTGATACTTCCGGCCTCACAGCACCGTGCAACATACGTTGGTCCACCACTTGCACATGGCGGCCCACACGTTCCAACGTACCGGGGATCCGCGTGGCCGTGATGGGAACGGTGTCCAGTCGCAAGGTGTCGCGCTGGCCGTGGAGTAGGGTGAAGGAGCTTGCGTAGAAGAGGAGTGAAAGTAAGCTGCGTGGTGCCATGGTGGAGAGGGCGCAAAGATGCCGTTTCGTTCCACATCCGACTTTTACCCGGGATCACACAAGTGAACAACGGACACAAGCGGATAAGAAAAGCAGAAGCCCCAGGATCGATCCCGGGGCTTCCATCCATGTGGTCACGTTATTCTACTTCTTCCCATAGTTCGGCTTCACCCCCAGGTGGCTGAACAGGAAGGCATACTTGTCCGCCACTTCTTCGATGATCTTGCTCGTGGGTTTCCCAGCGCCGTGGCCGGCATCGGTCGCCACACGGATCAACACAGGCGCATCACCTTGTTGGGCCTGTTGCAGTGCGCTGATGAATTTGAAGCTGTGAGCGGGTACCACGCGGTCGTCATGGTCGGCGGTCATCACCATGGTGGCAGGATAGTTCGCTGGTTTGGTATTGTGCAGTGGCGAGTACTTGATCAGGTAGTCGAACTCTTCCTTGCTCGTTTCGGCATTGCCGTATTCGGGTACCCAACCGAAACCTGCGGTGAACTTCTGGTAGCGCAGCATGTCCAATACGCCCACTTCCGGGAATGCCACCTTGAATAGTTCGGGGCGTTGGGTCATCACAGCACCCACGAGCAAACCGCCATTGCTCCCACCGTTTATGGCGAGGTGGTCTTTGTCGGTCCACTTCATCGCCATCAGGTACTCAGCCGCCGCGATGAAGTCGTCGAACACGTTCTGTTTCTTCTCCTTCATACCAGCCTGGTGCCACTCTTCACCGAACTCGCCACCACCGCGCAAGCTGGGCTGTGCGTATACACCACCTTGCTCCAAGAGCAGGATCCGACTTGTGCTGAAGCTTGGGCTCAAGCTCACGTTGAAACCTCCGTAGGCGTAGAGCAGCGTGGGATTCTTCCCGTTCTTTTCCACACCTTTCTTGTACACGATGAACATGGGCACTTTCGTACCATCCTTGCTGGGGTACCACACTTGTTCGGTCTCGAATTGCGAAGGGTCGAACTTCAGTTCCGGACGATAGAACAACTC
>JAEYWT010000418.1 GCA_023428865.1 Bacteroidota bacterium
CGTAGTGGATCCAGAGATCGATGGCGGCGGCCACTTCTGCTTCGGCTTGCTTTTGCGTGGCGCCGTGCAGCATCAATTCATGCACGAACTGCACGCTGCGACCTTCCAGCATCTCACCGATGCGATAGAGGATCTGCCCGCGGTTGAAGGCGCTGCGACCGGCCCATCCGCCCACGGCGCCACGCGCAGCCACCACGGCATCGCGCACATCCTTACGACTGCTGCGGCAAACGTTGGCCAGTGGCTTACCATCGCTTCCAGCAGGCTGATAGTAACGGCCACTTTCGGTGCGCGGGAATTTGCCGCCGATGAAGATCTTGTAGGTCTTCATCACCGGGAGGCGTTCGCTCTTCTTGGAGGAACCGTTCGCAGGGTGGCCATTCATTTCAGCCTTCGCAGCGGGCTTGGTCAGGGTCTTGCTCATCGTTCGTTGATGGTGGCCTTCAATAGATCCGGCGGTCCACCGCGTAGCCAAAGCTACAGCACCACCCCTTAACCAGAAGCCCCGCTACCGTTGCACCACGAACCGAACGGAACCAGCTAGGTCGCTTCCTTCCAAACGAAGTACATACAAGCCTTCGGGCCAGCTGTGCACATCCACCGATGTGTTCACCGTTCCGCGCTGTACCAAAACGCCACGTGGGTCGTGAATGGTGAACGCTGCACGTTCCACGCCTTGCACCACGAGCTGCTCATTGGCAGGGTTGGGATGGATGTGCAGATCAGCGAAACTCCGTTCTTCCAACGCAGTGTTGATGTCAGCGGTGAAGCGCCACGCGTGCCTCAACACCGGTGCTTGTCCGTTACCGCCCACGATGTAAGCGTCCGTTCCCGTGCTGAAGGCGGCACCGTTCTTGCAGGCCGTTAGCGGGAAGGACGTCGCAGGTATCCAGCTGTTGGTGGCCACATCGTAGCGGTGGAAGTCGTTCCAGTTCTCCACGAAATCCACGCCGCCACCTACGTAGCCTTGGCCGTTGATGGTGAACGCATACGCCTGCCGACGGTTGTTCGTTCCAAGTGAGGCGCGTTGCTCCCAGGTGTTGGTGGCAGGATCGAAGACATAGAAGTCGCGGTAACGCACGCCGTTGCTTTCACCGGTGCCGATGTATCCTATGCCTTCCATGGCGAAACCCACGGCCCAGCGACGACCGTTGCCAGGAAAGTTCATCTTCTGCTCCCACGTATCGGTCGTGGGATCATAGGAATAGAAGTCGGTGTACCAAGTGGCGTTGGCAGCCCCGGTGCCGTAGTAGCCGATGCCATCCAGGGTGAAGGCCACACCGGCATAGCGCGGCGGGCCGGGGAGCGAAGCTTTCTGTTCCCACGTGTCCGTTGCAGGGTGATAGGCCCAGAGGTCGTTGTAGTCCGCGGAGGTGGAGTTGTTCCAGCCGCACATCACATAGCCGGTATCACCGATGGCGAAGGCACTGGCATAGTGGCGCGCGCCTCCGGGCATTGAGGCCTTCTCGGTCCATACATCCGTTGCAGGGTCATACTCCCATAAGCGCGCGGTGTTCTGGCTGGCGTTGTAGCCGGTGCAGACGTAGCCTTTGCCACCAACGCTGAACGAAGCTTGTGCATACCACTGGCTCGGGTGGTCGGTCACTTGGACCCAGGTGCCTTGGGCCTGCATGGGGTGATCGACCACGAAAGCAGCAACGATGAGAAGTATACGGATGTGGATCATGTGCTTCGGTAAACGCGAATGCGAAGAACGTTCGATCGGAGAAGCACATCCTTGTGATCAAGAGAAAAAGCCGACTAATCATTTATCATGATCGACGAGTTGTAGAACTTTTTCTACGAACGACCGTAACAGCCGACGCCTGGCCACCAATCTGGGCACCACCACCATGGGTCGTACTCTTCCGTTGACCTTATTCTGCGTGCTTTCCATTTCCGCTTTCGGCCAATCGCCGGGGGGGGTCAGCACCAATTTGCAGCTTTGGCTCCCAGCGGAAAATTACGCTGGTGGCGCCACTTGGACCGACGCCAGCAGCAATGGCCGGAACGCGACCAAGACCGGTTCCGTCGGCAATACCACCTTGTACAATTTCCACAACGTGCCCACGGGCTTTACCACGGCGAACTACTTCTCGGTAGCACACCACACCAACCTGAACACCAACAGCGGGGCCATTTCGGTGATCGCTGTGGGGCTTTCCGGCAATGGTACATATGCTCCATTCGTTTCGAAAACGGCAGACCAGACCTGGCCCAATGGTTGGGTATTGGCCACCTCGGACCCGATGTCGCATTTGGGATTCACCACGGGGAACTGGGACGGCACTGGAACTACGAACGTGGCCAAACAGACGGGTGTGCCTACCACTACACCATACATAGCAAGCGGTTTCGGAAATGGTGCAACCACCAACCAGGTGGCTGTATGCTACAACGGAACCACGGTCGCAACGAATTCGAGCACCAAGACCAGTAGTAACGTACCTCTTCGCGTTGGATTCGATGGCGATGCCTATGGATTCAATGGCGGGAACATCGCGGAGGTGATCATGTACAACGCCAACCTTTCAGCAGGCGACCGGCAACGCGTGTGGACGTACCTCGCTGTTAAGTATGGCATCACCCTGAACAATGGTGGCACCAACTATGTGAACAGCTCAGGCACGGTGGTGTGGAACATCACCACGAACAATGGGTATAACAACGACATCTTCGGCATTGGCCGCGACAACACCAGCAACTTGCACCAACGCCAAGGAACTTCGATCAACGGTGGGGTGCAACCCGTGATCGGGCATGGCACCACGTTGGTCAACGTGAACAGTGCTGGCACAGACCTCGGCACCAACAACTCCTACCTGATCGCAGGCGCGGACAACGGTGCCTCCACCTTCGATACCTGGCTCAGCGGTTTCGATGATATGAATTCACGCCTCACAAGGACCTGGCGCGTCCAAGAATCCGGCACTATCGGAACTGTTACTGTGGCCTGGCCTTCTTCGGATCCATCCATCCAATTGTTGGTGAGCAACAACGCCACCTTCGATGGAGCCGACAATGCGTACCCGACCACGGCGATCACCGTCAACGGCACCGCGTATCAGCAGGCTTCGGTGGATCTCTCCAATGGACAATACTTCACCTTCGGATCGATCGTAGCATCGCCGGGCGGCTATTGGAACAACCTCGCGCTCTGGCTCACCACGGACCGTGCTGGTGTTGCGCCAGGCAGCAACGCAACGGCGTGGGCCGATCTTTCCAAGAGTGGCAACCCCGTGGAGTCCGTTGGCACCCGGACCTTGCAGCAGCCCGATGCCGCGCACAATTTCCAGCCCTATTTCACCGGCTTCACGAATTCCAGCTATTTCCGCGACGCCACCAATTCACTGGCCCCCAACAACACTTTGCAAGCGACCGAACTGACCATGTTCGCTGTGGCCCGTATCAATAGTTCGACAGCCGATGGCCGTATCATGGGCACCCACCACAACGACCTCCGTAGTGATGACCCCGGACTGAGCGTACAGGATGCCGCCGCGCGTTTCCATCGTGTCTCCACAAGTAGCGTGAACCGGTCCAGTACGAACCTTGCACAGGTAGGACGTTCAAGCATATTCTCTGCTTACACTTCCGGCACGACCGCCGGCGTGGGAGTGGACGGGGTCTACAACACGCAGGCGATCACGGCCGGTGGTGGCATGCGAGGCGACATCCTGATGATCGGCTATGGCACCACTACCACAGCAGGTGCATTACCCGGGGACCTGCAAGAAGTGATCTGGTACAAACGCACGCTCACGGCCACCGAGATCAAACAAGTGGAGAGCTACCTCGCCCTGAAACACGGACTCTCCCTTGGTGCAGACGGCGACAACACCGCCACCTTCAACTACCTCAACTCCACTGGTGCCGTGGTTTGGAACCGGGTTACCCATAGTGGCTTCAACAACAACATCACCGGCATTGGTCGTGATGATGCATCCTCACTTGACCAGAAACAATCAACCAATGTGAACGGCGCGGGCTGCGTAACGCTAGCGCTTGGCAACATCGCCACGGGCAACGCTGGCAATGCCAACACCTTCACCCAGGACCGATCCTTCCTCATCGTAGGTGACGACAATGGCGCGCACAACGCGGTCTTCAACGACCCGGCGTGTTACAACCAACTACCCGCTGGTGTACAAGGTCGTATCCAACGCAGGTGGAAGGTCCAACGTACCAACTTCACGCAGACGGTCACCGTCGCCTTCGACCAAAGTGCGTTGGTGGGCCACCTCCCGGTCTCCAATTTGCGGTTGATGATCGACGACGATGGTACTGACTGGACGAATGCAACAATGATCAGCGGTGCCACTTCGGCTGGTGGACGTGTGGTTTTTTCGGGGGTCGACCTCAGCGCTGGTTCGTACTTCACCCTTGGTAGTGCCAACCTGAACAGCACACCACTACCGGTGGAACTGATCAGCTTCGAGGGCCGCATCGTGCAAGAAGGCAACCAGCTCACCTGGCGCACTGCCACCGAGACCAACAACGGCCACTTCGAGGTGGAACGCAGCCATGATGGTGCAACTTTCGGGTGGCTCGCAGACATAGCCGCTGCAGGCAATAGTCAACAGGTGACCAGTTATGCGTTCGTGGATCAATTGCCGCAGAACGGCCTCAACTACTACCGCCTGATGCAGGTGGACGTAGACGGCACCTTCACCTATTCGCCGGTCGTGGTGCTGAACAGCAGTCGCAAAGACAGCGACGATTGCCTCGTGCGCACCTTGGAGAACGAAGGGTTGTATATGCTCCATTGCGCCGCCTCGGAACAAACCACGCTGCAATTGATCAGCCCGGCTGGGCAGCCCATACACACAGCGGTGTTCGGTGGAAGTGCCATGCTGGAGGTAGACCTGCGGCGTTATGCCAGCGGCATCTATTTCGCGCGCATCACGGACGGCACCACGGTGAAGACCTACAAGCTGTTGCGGCCGTAGCGCAGAGCGATCACGTCGTTCTCGTGCCTAACACATTACCCGCTTCGTCCATCTCCAGGAAGGGGTTGTGCGCCACTTCCCACAAGTGCCCATCGGGATCGGCGAAGTAACCGCTGTAGCCGCCCCAGAACACCTTTTCCGGCATCTTTGTGATCGTCACCTGGTGCTTCTGTAGATGACGGAAGAAGGCATCCACCTCTTCCACCGAACGCAGGCATTGCGCCAGCGTGAAGCGTGAGCCAGCGCCGTGGTCCTGCACGTGTGCATCCTCCATAAGCTCGTGCTGCGGGAACAGTGAAAGCACCATGCCGTTGAGCTTGTACATGACGATGCCACCGTTGTCTTGGAAAGGGTTCCAGCCTAAAATGTCGTTGTAGAACGCCTTTGACATATTGAGATCGGCGACACCGAGGGTGATGAAGGTGAGGCGTTGTTGCATGGGGTTCGTACCGCATTTGCGGGGCTGCCAAAGCTATCCTACATACCTTGGCTCAACTCATTCATATTCCATGTCCCGACACGTCACCGGCATCGGCGGGCTCTTCTTCCGCGCGGATGACCACAAGGCCCTGGCCAAGTGGTACTACGATCACTTCGGCATCAACAACGAAGAGGCAGGCTTCATCTGGATGCAGGATGCAGGCCCCACGGTGTTCTCGCCCTTCAAGCGCGATAGCGACTACTTCGATGCCAAGCAACAATTCATGCTGAACCTGCGCGTGCAGGACCTCGATGGCCTGCTGAAGAAATTCGAAGCCGCCGGTGTGCGCATCGATCCCAAGCGGATGGACGAGGATTACGGCAAGTTCGCGTGGGTGTATGATCCGGAGGGGAACAAGGTGGAGCTGTGGGAGCCGAAGTAGTCCTTGTATAACTTCGTGGACATGAAAGAGATCATCTTCATCGTGGACGAATCACCCGAGGGCGGCTTTGAGGCCCGTGCGTTGGAGCACTCCATCTTCACGGATGGTGATGACTTGGAGCAGCTCAAGACGAACGTGAAGGACGCTGTAGCCACGCACTTCGATGCTGCGAATATGCCCAAAGTGATCCGCCTGCACATGGTGAAGGAGATCGTGATCGCCGCATGAGGATCCCGCGCGATCTCACGGGTCAGGAACTGATAAAGGCACTGGGCAAGCTGGGTTACGAGGTGACCCGACAGAGCGGAAGCCACATCCGGTTGACCACTTCACGGAACGGGACGCACCACGTCACCATTCCGGACCATCGGCCGATCAAGGTCGGGACGCTCTCCGGAATACTTGGTGACATCGCGACGCATCATCAAATGACGCGAGAGGAGTTGTTGACGCTACTCTTCTGAACGGCCCGCAGGTATGCGCCCCCTCCGCTTCTCCATCAACGTCACTCTGGACGGCTGCTACGACCACACCGTTGGCATCCCGGATGCGGACCTGCACCGCAACGCCGAGGCCTACATCGCCGGGACCGATGGCATGCTGCTGGGCCGGAAGACCTACCAATTGATGGAGGGCGCGTGGCGGATGCCTGCCAACGGCGTGTGGCCCGACCGGATGCCGGAGTGGATGCAGCCCTTCGCCCGCACGATGGACGCGGCGAAGAAGTACCTCGTGTCAAGCACCGTGGATACCAGCGACTGGAACACCGAGATGGTGCGCGGTGATCTGGCCACGTTCGTGCAACAGTTGAAGCAGCAGCCGGGCAAGGCAATCGGCGTGGGTGGTGTGCAACTCGCACAGGCGTTGACGGAGCTGGGCCTGATCGATGAGTACCAGTTCGTGGTGCATCCGCGCATCGTGGGGCGT
>JAEYWT010000003.1 GCA_023428865.1 Bacteroidota bacterium
GATCAGGATCCTGTTAGGATCGCATTAGGATCGCATTAAAGACGTTAAAAGTTCTTGATCGATGGTCGGCAGGTTGATCTGCACGGTGGTTCCAAGCCCGCTTTGGGAGGTGACCGTCAAGCTTCCGTTGTGCAGTTTCACCACATTCCGAGCCAGGGGCATACCGATACCGTAACCCTCGAAATAGGTGGTATTGGAAGCCCTGAAGAAGGGGTCGTAAATGAATTGTATCTCGTCCTCCGGTATGCCGATCCCTTGATCCTTCACTAGAACGATCACTTCCGTATCACTGGCGGCCACGCTTACTGTAACGGGCTTGTTGTTGCTGTACTTGAACGCGTTATTCACGATGTTGGCAATAGCCAATTGCAGCAGATCAGCATTGCCATTCACCTTCAACTTGAGCGGATTCTCGGGCAGTAGGCTCAGGTCTACGGTGATGTTGTTGCCCGGGTGCAGGTCATCCATCATTTCCTTCACTGCCCACACCACGGCGTCCACACGAACGATGGTGAAGTTGATGGCCTTGTTGGTGTACCCGGTCTTGGCCAGGAAAAGCAACGAACGTACGATCTTGTTCAATCGTTCGGCCTGTTGCAACATGGCTCCGATGGATTCGCGATACTCTTGTGGGCCGCGTTCCTTGGCCAGTGCCACCTCCGCTTCACCGATGATGGAGGTGAGAGGGGTGCCGAACTCGTGTGATGCGTTACTGATGAAGTTCTTCTGCGTCTCGAACGCGGTTTCCATACGGTCGAGCAGGCTATTCGCTGTTACGACCAGGGTCCTTATCTCACGGTTGTCACTTTCTTCTGGCAACCGTAAGTGCATGTTCTCCGTGCTGATGTGGCGCAACCCTTCGGTGATACGGCCAATGGGGTCGAACAGGTGTCGTCGGAAGTAGAGGAAGAACAGGAAGGTGATGATGGCGGTGAAGGCCATCAACGCCCATAAAAGACCACGTAGGTAGGAGAGGTGGTGCGAAGCGTAGTAATTGTGGGCCGAAACCACCACCCAGTGCTCCGAACCTGCAGCCCTATGGCTCACACCGGCAAAGAAGGTCTCGCCGCGTTTGGCGGTACCGATCCCGTTGGTGGTGATCTGGCGGAATAGGTCCAGCGGGATCCTGGTGTGTTCTGCCAACGCTTTCAGTTCCTTGCCAACGGAGGGTTCCAATAGGAACTCTTGTTCTTCGGGTAGCTTCTCCAAGTACGCCTCTTTGGCACGCAACAGCCGCTCCGCTTGTAAGGTGTCTGTACCAAAATGATGCTCGGCAGCGATCCGTGCCCGTGTTTCCAGACGCTTGTACAGATCGTTGTAGGAGTACTTGTTCAAGAAGTAGTACACGCTTCCGCCGAAAAAGCCCACCAATGCCAGGAAGGACAGGAACAGCAAGAGCACGATATGTGCGCTCGTCCTCATGGCGTAGTGCGCGCAACGTACCCCATGCCTACAACGGTATGCACCAGACGAATGCCTCCCTGGGCCTCGAGTTTCTTGCGGAGGTAGTTGATGTAGACATCCACGTTATTCGTGCCTTGGTCATAGTTCACGCCCCATACTTCTTCGAGCAGTTCCAAACGCGAAAGCACACGCCCTTGGTTGCGCACGAGCATGAGCAGCAGACGGTATTCCGTCGGGGTCAAGTTGATGGACTTCCCCGCTCTGGTCACCGTCTTCGCTCGATCATCATTGGAAAGGTCGTCTATACCGAAGAACTCGTCACCGGTCGGTGGGGGGGTGTTCTCCTTGCGTCTCAATAGCGCATTGATACGTGCATTCAGCTCGATGAATTTGAACGGCTTTGCGAGGTAATCGTCCCCACCGGTGTTCAGCCCCCAGGCAATGTTCTCCGGTGTATTCAGTGCCGTCAAGAAGAGGATCGGTGTTTTCACGTTCATCGCGCGCAGGTCCCGGCACACATCGATACCATTCTTATCGGGCAGCATGATATCCAGTAGGATAAGGTCGAAGCCGTGGGTGGCACCTTGCACCGTACCACTACTGCCATCGCTGGCTAGGGTGATATCGTGTCCCTCTTCGGTGAGCCCCTTACGGATGAAGGAGGCCACGCTGTTCTCGTCCTCTATCAATAGGATCTTCGCCATGGTGGGGAGCGAATTTACCTTTCCTGCGTACGAACTCAGTTCGCAGAATGCAGTTAACTCCTCCATAGGATGTGGAACAAACATGTTGGTCGCGTGTTCAACGATGATCGATGTAGCGACTTTACCTTTCGGCCCATGCTCATCCTGCTTTCCCCCGCCAAGGACCTCGCCCAAGAGACACCCGTGACCAAGGAGGCCACCCAGCCCGTTCTGCTCGATCACGCAGTAACCTTGGTCGCGAAACTCAAGACCCTTAGCGCGAAAAAGCTCGCTGACCTGATGGACCTTAGTCTCAAACTAGGGGAGCTGAACCGCGATCGGTACGCACAGTGGAGCGTTCCATTCACACCCGAGAATGCGCGGCCTGCAGCCTTCACCTTCAATGGCGAAGTGTATCGCGGCTTGGAAGCTCGATCACTTTCTGCAGAAGATCTTCGCTTCGCACAACATCATTTGCGGATACTGAGTGGGTTGTACGGCGTGCTGCGTCCGTTGGACCTGATGCAAGACTACCGCTTGATGATGGGCACACCATTCGCGCTGGGCAAAGCCAAGAACCTTTACGCGTTCTGGGGGGATCGTATCACGGAGGCCATGAACAAGGACCTCAAAGCCACGAGATCCGATGTGGTTCTGAATTGCGCCAGTACCGAGTATTTCCGTGCTGTTAACCCCGCGATCCTGAACGCACAAGTGATCACACCGGAGTTCAAGGACAAGGTGGGTGGTGCGTACAAGCCGCTGCAGACCTACGTGAAGAACCAACGCGGAGCACTTGCTCGTTACATCATTCAACACCGGATCCTGGAACCCGAGAAGATCAAGGGTTATGAAGGCGATGGTTATCGCTTTTCTGCAGCGGAAAGCACGGCAGAGAAGTGGATCTTCCTGCGCGACAAGCGGCCGGTACTGGTACCGAAGAAGCTGGCAGGTGGTCGGATACGTTAGGTGTTAGAGTCCCAAACTGGTCGGCGCACCGTCTATGCTGATGCGATTCTTCTCTTCGCGGTATTGAGCAATACCCTCAGGGCCTTTACGCTCCGCCCATGCATGAAGCTGCGTGCGGTCCTCTTTGAACGTATAGAGCGGCACTCCATATCCACAGGAGGTCTGCACGCTTTCGATCTCGCCGATGATCAACTGCCGCTCGCCGGGCATGGGTGGGCCGAAGTATGGACGCAGCTCGTTCCACTCAGCGTGGTGCGGCTGCACCGAGCGGCCTTCGGCATATAGTCGAAGGATCAACGGCGGTCCATCGAAAGCGCAGAACATGAAGGTTAGGCGGCCATTCTCCAACAGGTGTGCAGCCGTTTCATTGCCGCTACCGGTAAGGTCCATATAACCGACGCGTGAGGGAGAGAGGACCCGGAAGCAGTCGAGGCCTTTGGGCGAAACGTTCACACGCCCCTCGTGCGGTGCGGATCCGGTGAAGAAAATACGTTGTGCGTTGATGAAGGCCATGAGTCGATCATCCAACGCCGGGAGGAATTTGGCCATTGGCGAAGGTATTACTGCCGACCAGGCACAGCAGTGCATTCATGTTTCACTGCCCAACGCCATCACCACCTTGCCCGAGTGGCGACCTTCGCCGAAGTAGCGGATCAAGCGTGGAGCATCCTCCAGCACATAAGGCCCATCGATCAACGGTTTCAAGGTGCCGTTGCTGATCAAGGGAGCCAACCCATCCAGGTTCTTGTTCGTCTGCAACGCAACGATGTACATGGGCTTACCGAAGAAACGTGCGAACAGGAGTGCGATCAATCGGCCTGGGTCACCGCCTACGGTCACGTATCGACCGCCGGTCGCCAGCAAACGCGCAAGCTTCCGTGGCGAACGTTTCGTCTTCATGTCTACGACCAGGTCGAAGCGCTCGCCAAGTTGGGTGAAGTCCTGCACTTTGAAGTCGATCACGTGGTCGAACCCTAAGTCCCGCATGGCTTGCAGTTTCTTCTCACCGGTATCCACGCCCCACACGGTGCAGCCTTGTTGTTTGGCCAGTTGCAGTGCGAAAGTGCCTACACCGCCACCCGCGCCGTTGAGCAGCACCTTTTCGCCATCCTTCAACTTGCCGATCCCGATCAATGCCTGGTATGCCAACTCCAAGGCGTGCGGTATGGCTGCGGCCTCTACGAACGAAAGTCCTTCCGGCATGCGCCGAAGCTCTGTTTCCGGCACGGACACGAACTCAGCGAACGTACCTAAGCCCCCATTGGAGGTATCGCCGTAGACCTTATCGCCAACACGCCATAGCGTCGCACCCGGACCCAGCGCTTCCACTACG
>JAEYWT010000009.1 GCA_023428865.1 Bacteroidota bacterium
TGTGTACATTCAGCATGATAAGGAAAATGAATCTAATTTTTTGAATTTTATTGGTGGGTTTGGCATTGTTGATCACTCAGGAAATAGATGGGCACTCTTTCGGGAGTATGACACATTGTTCAATAACACATTGGTCAACGACACTTTGCGGTTATCCTACTTGAAGGACAACATCGCTTTCTATGTGGCCGATGGAGTACCTTACTTCAGGCAGAGCTACCGGGAGTATGCCGTGAAGCGGGATTGGGAATAAGAGCCGAATGCATAACCATCCGACCCGAAGAGCCATGCCTCTATTACGCTTCTCGCTCCTTCTGCCGCTCATCGTTCTTGTGAGCATTTCCCAAGGACAAACCGAAAGCGTAAGCCTCCTCAGGGTCTCACGTAGTGGATCCTGCACCCAAGGTGCAGGGTCCATTCGCCCTCCGGCATCGGTTCGTACATCCATTCGCAATAGATCAATCTGCTTGGGGCCGGGTGCATGGACTCAGGGTCCACTACGTGAGCCCCTTCGGAGGTTCAGTGATACGGAACGACCGTTCTTATCTCATGTCCGGCATGGCATGGGACTGCCGGACAGCACCAAAGCCCGTGTCTGGCAATACAACGTCTACCTAGGAGCACAGGTGTTCGCTGGCACCGCCTTGGCCGGGCATTTCGAGATCACCAAGCGCCATGGAAGGCATGGGCATGCACTCTCTATTGGTTACTGCCATGTATTGCGCCGGCTCCAACCGGAGAATTTCAGCCCCAGATGGCTACCGTTCCAGTACTCATACTTCCAAGGTAGGCGTCACCACTGGGAAATGGGAGCCGGGATCCAGTATGGCGATGGCACTTACTATCAGCTCCAGTTGCCTTTCGAAACCCTGCGCGGCAGGTCTTTCTTATTTACTTGGACCCCCATTGGATACAGGTTCGACGGTATCGATAGCCGTTTGAGGATACGCATTTATCCCAATATGGTCTGGGCCATATACGAGTTAGAGGGACCATACAAAGAGTATTTGGAAGGAAGACGAAGAGATAATAAAGGCGAAAGGTCGGCCAGCTTCTGTTTCAGCATAGGATGGCGCATTTAACCCTATATGGCATGAGATCGTCCTACTTCCTCCTACCCGCATTTTTCTCCGTCCTGAGCAGTTCTGCTCAATTTCTGCATCCTGTCAAAGAGCAGAGCGATCACATCGTGCATAAGCAGCTGTATAATGGCGCCTTCGTTGGTTTGGCCTCGTACGCGACCGATCATGTGGATCCATGGTCGACTTACAAGTATCCAGAAGCAGTTGGCCAGTTACAGCTAGGATACATGCAGATGTATCGTACCACGAAGGACAAGGCTTACCTCGTCAAGTTCATCAATATTGCTTTGCGCGCCATGGCGTGGAGGAGAGAAAATTATCACTTCACGGATCCGTCGGTCGTCGGTTCTACCCTGTACAAGAACGGTGTTCTCCTCTGGGCATGGTCGGATTTCATTCATCTGCTCTCCGTAGAAGAACCCGAACTCGCTCAGGTGGAGATCAATGAAGACTTGCTTCATATCCCGTCCTCGACCATCCCGGGAAACATTATTCCAGTTGCATACAGGTCGACGTTCGGAACAGTGGCCCAATGGCTACTGGGTCGCAGCCGTGAAACGTTGGAGACCATTTTGGCGACACAATGGTCCGATGACCAAGCGCTTGGTGCCGGCATCATTCATGGGCTGAATCAAGAAGCTGTCTTCGGAGCGGCAATGCTCAACTTAGGCCACGTAGCGTCCGTTACAGGTGATCCCACGATGATGAGCTACCTCGACAAAGGTGCATTGATGCTTAGAAAATTCCGATATCCCAGTGAGGACGACCGTTGCGCTTGCGTTCTAGGATTGCCAGTACTGCTCAATAACACCAATAACTCTTACTTCTGGTATCATGATGGCTGGTCGCATCCAAGAAGACCCGGCTTTTGTATATATGTTGATTGCAATGGTGCTTCTGGTATCGCTCATCAAGATTTGGACCTGACGGATCGCCATGAATTCATGGAAGATATAAGCCACGGAGTTTACGATATGGAACTTCCACGATTGGCGAATCTATATAACGTGTACACGGGAGGTTCAGAGCCCTTCACCGACGGTGACATGGTCAAGTTCCGGAACGCTTTCACGACTCAAATTGCTCAGCCATTTCAAGGAAGCTGGGGATTCTGTTCGGGGGTTTACGGGTGCGATGCACTAGTGGGTGTCTATGAAGGACATGGATTCAATTACTACCGTAAGGATGCCATGGCGTGGATGTTCTTACATGAGTGGGATGAAGCAGCAGGCGCCGAACCTGGACCTGGTGTTTACGAGATACTGACCACATTCTACACTTCGGATCTCTACCAACATCCGATCGAGATCACCAGTGGTTTCGCATATTGGGGCTTGGCACAGCTCGTCGCCGCTCAATGGGAGCGCGAGTGCTTCAGCCTCGAACTGTACAACCGTGAGCTCGTGTACGACCAGGACTTCACGGCCAAGAACGTGCTGCGTGTCTTTCCTGCGGGCGAAGCAGGCGCCTCCTTCGCCGACCCGGTCATTCACGAGCCTCGCTTTACGGTGAATGAGAACATACGCTCCGAGTTCCGCGCCGGCAGCGCGGTCATCTTCGAGCCGGGCTTCGAAGCGGTTCGGGGTAGCGTGGTCGAGGCTGTGATCGATCCGCTCGGCTGCGACCTGGCCTACAAAGCCAACTTGCCCATCGAGTACCCACGGACCGAGGTGCGGGCACCAGAGGCGCGCGAGCAGACCATAATGGAGCAAGACGCTCCCGTATCGTTGGAGCAGACTACGGAACGGCAGATGATGGATGCTTTCCGGTTGGTGCCCAACCCCACTTCGGGTGAGACCTACGCGGAACTGCAATTGGGCGATCAGCGGCTCGCAAGCCTCAGCATACACGATGCCATGGGTCGGCAGGTTTGGAGTGGCCAGTTCGGAACCTTGGTAGCTGGCGAGCATCGCCACCCCGTTGGCATCCGGCTGCCTGGTGGGGTCTACCACTGCACGCTTTCTCTGGACGGTGTGCAACACACCCAACGGTTGGTGGTGGAGTGAGCATCGGCGCCTTGTAAAGTGGCGTTGGTCGCTGCTGTTCAAGAAGGTCTACAATGCAACTGTAACCTTCCCCATGCAACTCGCGTAGCAAGGGAACAACAACCTCTCCCTGCGCCGTGCGATCACGTTTCACCGCTGTTCTTCTTCTTCTCTCGATCACAACACCAGCTGTTGTGGCCGGTAATGGCGATCCCAAAGCAGCGAAGATCTACCTGAGCCAGGTGCTGGAGCCGACCACCCGCGGCAAGGCAGCGTTCTACATGGTGCCCGAGGGCATGGACGGCGAATTGCATATCGGCAAGATCTATACGATGGATGGCAAGCTGAAGGCCGAAGGGCGCTTCCGCGATGCCGCATTGACGATCGAAGAAGGCGCCTTCGTGTTCTACCACCCCAATGGTAAGGTTGAAAGCCAGGGTGAATACGTGATGGGCAACAAGACCGGCGTGTGGTTACGCTTCGATCCGTGGGGTGCGCCCCTGGCCGAGAAGGTGTACAACCCCGACGTGCTGGCCAATATCCTCTACACCCGCGCCGAGACCATGCCCACCTTCAAGGGTGGTGACGAACGCGCGTTCGTGCGCACGGTGAAAGAAGGCGTGAAACTTCCGGCTGGAGCATCCGTAAAGGGACAGGTGATGACCTCGTTCGTGGTGGAGAAGAACGGTGAGTTGAGCGATGTGAAGGTGATCGAAGGCAAGGACAAGGAGATCGATGATCAATTGGTGGACGTGATCAAGTCCACATCGCCTTGGACACCGGGCGTGGATAAAGGTGTCCCCGTACGCGTGCAGATGCGCGTGCCGGTCCAATTCTAGAACCCAACTACATACACCATAAGCAGGAAGGCCCTCGAGCGATCGAGGGCCTTCCTGCTTTTCATATGGTCAGGTTCCACTTTTCCAGGTATCCCTTTGGTGACTTATATTGCATGTGGGTCCATTTGATCCGGTCAAGATGGTTACGAAGAAAGCGCTGGTCATAACGGATGATCTAGTTGTGAGTCGTATCCACACCATACGCGGTTTGAGGGTGATGATGGATCGTGACCTTGCTGAACTCTATGGCGTTCCAACGAAAGCGCTGAAACAAGCCGTTAGACGCAATGTTGACCGTTTCCCAGAAGATTTCATGTTCGAGTTGGACCGTGATGAGCTGGAGAACTGGAGGTCACAGAACGTGACCTCCAATTCTAGAGACAAGATGGGCCTTCGTCATCCACCTTTCTGTTTCACGGAACATGGTGTCCTTATGCTCTCCAGTGTCCTGAACAGTTCTGCCGCGATCGCTGTGAATATCCAAGTCATCCGCGTGTTCACCAAGATGCGCGAACTGCTCTCGGACCATAAGGATGTTCTGATCGTACTGGAAAAGCTACGCGGAACGGTCTCCCATCATAGCCGAGACATCAAGATCATCTTCAAGCTTCTGAAGAGGATGCAAGATGACGAACGGGATCGTGCTTTACTTCAGCAGGTCGCGAAGAAGCGCCCTGCCGTTGGATACAAGACCAGCCGTGAATAGCCGGTGCGTTGCGCCAGCGATCGGGAAGTGCTTCATGCCTCCTTGTGAAGAGGCTTGAACCCAGAACGAATGGGTTGGGCAGGATTCGCTCTAGAGTGACCGTGTGCTACGCCCCTTGACCGTGGCACTGCTTGTACTTCTTGCCACTACCGCATGGGCATGGATCGTTGCGGCCCGGTGCTTTTTCCACGCGCACCGGAGCGGATGGGCGTGGTGCAGCTGGTGGCATGGGCACGCGGCCTGGTGCTACTGGTCCAGCTGTGGGGCGGGGTGCTGCGGAGCTGCGGCTACCTGCGAACTGCGGCACTTCCGTGCGACTGGTCTGTACACGCTGCTGCGGTGGCGGCGGTGCTTGTGCTTCGCGCACCTGCGGCTGTGCCGTGGGTAGGCCCGCTTTGGCCAGGAAGCCGATCACATCTCCATTGATGCGTTCGATCATCGCCTTGAAGAGGTTGAAGCTCTCCAGCTTGTAGATCAGCAACGGATCCTT
>JAEYWT010000075.1 GCA_023428865.1 Bacteroidota bacterium
CGTTGAAGGATATCTGTATGGTCTGACCTGTTGTTACGGCGATGGGTACCGTCAACTGCGTCCCCGTACTCATCGTATGGTTCGTTGTCGTGCCATTCACCGTTACAGAAAGGCTCGCACCATTCCATCCGTCGCCCCAACTGTCTTGCATGAAGATCTCCCAGACACAGTTCGGTGGGGGGCCGTTCGCAACAATGGCCCCAGCCATCGGCAAAGGGTCTGAACAAAGCACGATGGGCTCCCCAGCGTCTAGTTCGATAGGTGGCGGCACCGATATAGTTATCGTTGTATCGTAGGCACAGCCGAAGTTATCCGTTACACTGAAGGTGAACGGATGTTCTCCGACAGTATTCATCGCAGCCGTTGCGAGCAAGGGGTTGTTAGGGTCTACGGTAATGCCTAGTCCCGACCAACCTGCACTATCGGAGGAGGTAACACCTAAGACGGGGGTGAACTCCGTTACATCTGGGACCAGGGCAGGGTTGATGTTGATCTGCCAGCCGTTCAACCAACCGTCATCAGCTCCCCATAGATCCAAGAAGGTGAGGGTCCAGGTGCCGTTCAGAGGACATCCCACCAAGGGTGTGCACGGGTTGAGGGGTTCATAAGTGCCAGGCGGAAGCATCGTGCCTCCGGAGTTTTCCACCCACGTACCATTGGTGGCTGTCGGGGACCAACAGTACCACTCCGTTTCCCCCATGGCATTTCCGGTGCCCGGTGTTCCGAGGTTCGTGCCACCACCATTCTGCTGATGGAAGATCTGGGTGGAACCATTTGGGCATGACAAGGAGATCACAAGATCACCCATGAACGAATGCTCCATATCCACACATACGGACTGGATGTCTGCGCAATCTGTCAAGGTTTGACCGGGTAGGAAGCTCGAGAATGTGATCGTACTGGTGAAGGGTACGCCGATCAGATCTTCGATGAAAATATCATCCGTACTTGTCCCGTCCGGCACACCAGTCCAAGTGACCGCTTCGATGCCCTCTGCGCTGAGTTGAACTTCTGCTCCAACACAGGCCACCATATCGACGATTCCAGTAGCTGTGAAATCAGGTGTGGTGGAAACGAACACCTGAAGATCCACCGTATTCGTGTTGATACAACCGTTGTCATCAACCACATTCAGCTGTACCATGTATTCACCTGGTACATCCCAACTATGCGAGGCAGTTTGCCCCTGCGCCGTGGTGCCGTCAGCGAAATTCCAGGTATGACTTACCAACTCGAAGGTCCCTGCGGCCGTTGACCCACTGCCATCAAAGTTCAGGACTTCACCCTGACAGATCATGGCCGGGATGCTCGACTCACTCATGGTAGCGACTGCGGTAGGGCGGTCGCAGGGGGTCTCACAGGTGATGATCGCTGCGAAATTGCCCGTGCCGGTTCCGTTGGAAATGAACTGTACCGTCAAACAACCAGTCGTGTTGAGTAGCTGTGAAGCAGCGAACGTGAAACCTGCAAGTCCATCAGCACCGGTGTATTCACCCATGAAGGGCTCGGTGGTGTTGTTGCCGTTCCACACCCTGATCCTGTCCCAGCTGTTTTGAGCACCGCTCATATCAAGGTTCGCAACCACGAATTGCAATGTGATCACATCACCTGGATTGCTCGGACAGATAACCGTGGTGAAATTCTCATTGTTCCCATATTCACCAGATGGGCCACCTGAATCCTCCAGCGCTCCCGAGCACGTTTCAATGCTAGGATTCGAACTGATGTTGAATTGCTGGGCTTGCAGGGGGCCAACGCAGGTGAGCAGAACGACCAAGAGGGTAGCTTGGAGTACTTGTCGCCAGGATCGGACCATTGAAGGGAGTTGTTTTCGCTTACCCACGGTAATGAAGAGCCACGTACCTGGGCTCATGGATTTGACTGTGGGGATCAATCAGAAGTTGCCCATGTTCAAAATTAATGGGCCCCGAGTTTATCCGGGGCCCATCTTATCGCTCATCCTAGGGGCGCTATCGCACCAACCGTATGCTACCGTTGTAGGTTCCACCCAGCTTTTCGCCATCCTTCATCTCCACCATCCACACGTAATCCCCTTGTGGGCTGGCATCTCCTCGGTTCTGCACTTTTCCGTTCCAAGGTCGCGTTGGGTCGGCGGTCTCGTACACCAGCACACCCGTCTTGGATTCGAACACGCTCAAGTGGAACTTCACCCCTAAGGTCTTCAACGCCTCCGGAATGAACACATCATCCACACCATCCCCATTAGGCGAAAAAGTCTTCGGCGCCATCAGGTCATAATCAGCTGCGATGCGTACTGAACGCTCCGTGCGATTCTCACAACCCTTACCGTTCACCACGGTCAAGCTTACGGTATAGTTGCCAGCCTTCTTGTAGATATGATCCGGGTGTGCCACCGCACTGGTGGTGCCGTCGCCGAAATCCCAGAGGTATTTGCTACCACCCAAGCTTCGGTTCTCGAAATGGATCGAAGGCACGGTATTCTCGTATTCCTGCTTCAGCACATTGAACGCCGCTTCGGGCGCTTCGTGGATCACGATGCGGTCGGCCACTGCTTTGTTCCGAATGCCACCACCCGCAGAGGTGGAGTGGGAGAGCATCACCTCGAAGCTACCGGCTTTGGTGAAGGTATGACTTGGTGTTGGTTTGTTCGAGAAACTACCATCTCCGAAATTCCAGAGGTACATTCCCTCACCGGAGAGGTTCTCCGCTTCGAAGTCGATCACCGATCCTGGACAACCTTCGCTGATGCTCGGGCGCACCAAAGGCTCGTTGCTCATCGGATGCACGGGAACCTTCGAATTGTTCACCGGTGTGCTTGCCATGGCGACTTCGACGACCTCTGCCCCCGTTGTGTTATTAGCACTCGTGGGTGATGTGTCGCGTGCGGTGTTGGTCGCCACTGTGCCCTTCGTTCGAACCTCGTCGGGCAAGACCACATCGTTACCGTTACCCACGATGGAGTTCGTCCGCATCGATTCCGCCGAAAAACGCTCGGTGGTCACGGGAGAGGTGGCGGCTGCCAAGCCTGCCGGAGCAGGCATCACCTCCGGAGAGATCAACACGAACAAGCTGCTGGCCGCGGCGAGAGAACCGCCCAACAACAAGGCATAAAGTCCCGAGCGTGAGACACGGGCTACATCACCCTGGCCGTCCAAGGCACGCTCCAACTGGCTCCAATCAGCCGAGTTGTACGGCACCTCGTAAGGCTCCAAGGCATCTTTCACCGCTCGCTCGAATCCGTTCAAACTCATGATCCTCTTCCGTTAACGGAGCTTGTGCTCCTGGGTTAGGAATTTCTTCAAGTTGTGCTTGGCTTTGGCCAAATTGCTCTTCGATGTTCCGATGTTGATCCCCAACATGTCCGCGATCTCCTTGTGGGTGAGTTCCTCGAACACATACAGGTTGAATACCGTGCGGTACGCAGGCGTTAGCTTCTGCATCGCGTTGATGATGTCCGCAGGCTTGAGATCCAGGACATCTTCGCCGGTCTCATCTGCCAACACATCCTCCTCGTCTTGGTCGCCGAAATCCTCGATGCTGCGCTCTTCGCCAAGAAGCAGATAGGAGTTCTTGGTACGGCGGAAATGATCGATCGCCGTGTTCACCATGATCCGCCTGATCCATCCCTCGAAGGACCCTGCCCGATTGAACTTATCAACACTCTTGAACACCTTGATGAAGCCGTCCTGCAAGATGTCCTTGGCCTGGTCCGCGTTCTTCGTATAACGCATGCACACCGCCATCATCTTGCCATAGAACAACTCGTACACGCGTTGCTGCGCGCGGCGCTCTTCGTTCAAGCAACCGTCGATCAACGAGGCGTAGGCGGCTTCCTGTGCTTGCAAGTCCACGGGCGCTTGAACTAAACGCAGCGGTGTGCGTTCAGTTGCCGGTGGAACGATGGGGCGTTGCAGCATTGGAGCCGTCAAGGTAGCCATTCTTGATGGGATAGACGCGTGCTGTTGAAAAAGGATGCCTCGTTCTGGCGCTTCTTCCTTGGATGCCTGTCGCCCATCAGCCTTCACCCTCGGCAGCCGTTACTACTTTCGCCCCCCGAACCGCCGCAAGGGCGACGGTGTACACGAACAAATACCTACCAGGATCAGATGAAAGTCACCGTTGTAGGCGCCGGTAACGTGGGCGCTACCTGTGCCGATGCCGTTGCCCGTTGGGAATTGGCCAATGAAGTGGTTCTGCTCGATATCAAGGAAGGCTTCGCCGAAGGCAAGGCCCTGGATATCTGGCAGACCGCCCCGATCAGCTTGTTCGATTCGCGCATCACCGGCAGCACGAACGATTACGCCAAGACCGCCAACAGCGATGTGGTGGTGATCACCAGTGGCCTGCCCCGCAAACCGGGCATGAGCCGCGATGATCTCATCGCCACCAACGCGGCCATCGTAAAGAGCGTGACCGAGAACATCATCAAACACTCGCCCAACACGATCATCATCGTGGTGAGCAACCCGCTTGATGTGATGACCTATTGCGCCTTCGTGAACAGCAAGTTCCCCGCGAACCGCGTGTTCGGCATGGCCGGTATCCTCGATACCGCCCGCTACCGCGCATTCCTGGCGACCGAGTTGAACGTGAGCCCAAAGGATATCCAAGCCGTGCTCATGGGTGGCC
>JAEYWT010000077.1 GCA_023428865.1 Bacteroidota bacterium
GGTAGTGACCGATAAACCGGACGAAACCGGCAAACGCTGCGGTGCACTGCAACTGGTGGGTGACCACGCACCAAGTCGCAAACTTGACCCCACTTATGTGCGAACCACACGCAGGGCCATGTGATCAAGTGTTCGCCGCCACCACGTCCACTTCTTTTCCGTTGAATTCCACGCGCTGACCAGGCCTGATCTTGCACGTCTTGCGCAGTTCCACCTGGCCATCCACCGAAACAAGACCGGCCGCTACCAGGTGTTTGCCTTCGCCACCCGAAGAACATAAACCGGCCAACTTCAGTAGTTGGTTCAACTCGATGTATTCGCCTACCACTTCAAAGCGTTCCCTGCTCATGTGATCGAAATGATGCGGAACCGTTGGGGAACAGGACCGTTGTGGAGTTCTGCGTTTTCTGCGACACGTTTTCCCATGAGTGCCCGTGCAAGTGGAGCGGTGAAGGCGATGCGCTGCTCTTTCACCGAAGCCTCGTCTACACCAACAATGGTCCAAGCACGTTGCGTCCCGGCTTGTGGGCCGTTCTGGTGCTCTATCGTTACCGTGTTACCGAAGCGTACTTCCGCCAGATCGGATGTGGGTTCCACCACGCGCGCCGTTAGGATCCGCTCCTGCAACAAGGCCATGCGACCATCCAACTCGGCCTGTGCCCTTCGTCGCTCGTCCTCACTGCCAACGATAAGGCTACGTTCCTCTTCCAACTGGATGCGTTCGGCCCGCAACTGTTCTAACCCACGCGGTGTGACGTAGTTCGCCACACCATCGGGCAATGGGGCACGGGGTGGTACGAAGGGCGCTTCCTCCTGGTCATCCTCACGAACGAAACCCCGGCTCATGGGCCGAAGCTAATCTTCACACCGCTGCCTTTCGCAACGATACTCCTGTTTCCTTTGGCGATGCATGCGCGGCTTCTTCTATGGCAACTGGTTCCTGGCACTGTGCGCTGTTGCCTTGGGCATTGAAGCCGCCTTGCAACAACACGTGCCACTGAACCCATGGAGCTATCATGCCTTGGTCCTCATCGCCTGCGTACTCTTCTATGATCACGCTTATCGCGGGCTGGCAGGTAAACAGGGATTAGATGAGCGCGCGCGCTGGTACGCCATCCATGCCAAGCGGCAACACCTGGTCAGGGGAGGCTTGGTGGTCCTGTTCTGTGCGCTGGTTGTGTACCTGTGTTCCACCGTTGATGGAAACCTGTTCCAACGTGGTCGGACCTACCTGCTGTGGTTAGCCGTTTTCCCTGTTGTTGGGCTGGCGTATTATGGGGTAGGGCGTTTCGCTTTACGTAATGTGGGCTGGCTCAAACCCTTTTTACTGGGTTTTGTCTGGGCCGGTGTGGTAACCATTTACCCGGTGTATGTGCATAGCCTGCTCTTCGGTACACCCTTACCTCCAGAAGGGCTTACCATGCGCCTCTTCCTGAAGAACATGATGTTCTGTGCCATGATCGCAGTGCTGTTCGACATCAAGGACCACGCAGAGGATCATCGCAATGCCTTGCGCACCTTCGTGGTGCAACGTGGTCTGCGGGTTACCTTATTCCGCATCGTGCTTCCGCTCACCACCATAGGCTTGGTCAGCTTTCTCGCTTATGGAACCACGCATGGTTTCAGTGGTATGCGGCTCGTGCTCAACACCGTTCCGTTCGTTGCCATGGCCCTGGTGATAAGAGCCCTACGAAAGCGGAGATCAGTGTTGTACTACTTGGTGGTCGTGGATGGTCTACTACTGGTGAAGGCGGTCTGTGGCAGTATGGCCATGGTCTGGTTCTGAGCGTAACGGTAGAGTAGGCTCCACCCGGGCTTCGGCTCAACGGCACGTGGATGCATGATCCTGTACACCAGCTTCAGGTGCCATGAAATGAAAGAACCCTCGCTGTTAACGAGGGTTCTTCGCGGACCGGACGGGACTCGAACCCGCGACCTCCGCCGTGACAGGGCGGCATTCTAACCAGCTGAACTACCGGTCCGTTCACCCGCACTTTTCAGTGAGGCGGCGCTAGCGGGTGCAAATGTAAGACTCAGGTTCTTTCCTGCAAGCCCTGCGTGAAAAAGTGTGAGTTCCTCAGTACAGCCGCGCCCGTTTCGTGAGGAATTCCAAGAGCACCGGCTCGAATCCTGCGTTGATGTCGGCCTCCACCAGGTCGATGCGGTACTGGCCGCACTTCAATTTCAACCGGTGCCAGCGTTCGGCCATGGCGGCTTTGTAGGCTTCGCGAACTTCGGGGGGGTGGGCCTTCACCTGCTCTCCGGTCTCCACGTCCACGAAGGTGTAAGGGCGGTCGGCGAGGTCAAGATCCAACTCGTGCTTGCGGTCCACGATGTGGAAGAGGATGATGTCGTGCTTGTTGAAACGCAGGTGTTGCAAGGCGTCGAACATCTCGGCTTCGCGGTCCGCGCCATCCAACATGTCGCTCAGGATCACCACCAAACTACGCCGGTGTGCACGTTGCGCGATATCGTGCAAGGCTTCCACGACCGAGGTCTTCTGGCCGCGCGCTGGTGCGTTGGCTGCCAACAGGTTCTCCAAATGCTGAATCAAATGGCGAAGGTGAACGGCGTTGCTCCGCGCTTCTTCCTTCACCAGCACCTGGTCGCTGAAGGTGGTAAGGCCTACGGCATCGCGCTGCTTGCGAAGCAGTTGAATGAAAGCCGCCGCTGCATGGGTGGCGAACTGTACTTTGTTGAAGCTGCCTTTGGCTACTTCACCAGGGTAGTACATGCTACTGGAGGCATCCACTACCAGCTGGCAACGCAAATTGGTCTCCTCCTCGTAGCGTTTCACGAAGAGCTTGTCCGTGCGCGCATAGAGCTTCCAATCGATGTGCCGCGTGCTTTCCCCCGGATTGTAGAACCGGTGTTCGGCGAACTCCACGCTGAACCCATGGAACGGGCTTTTGTGCAGGCCCGCCAGGAAGCCTTCCACCACTTGCTTGGAGTGGAATTCCAGCTGACTGAGGACTTGAAGGGCTTTTTGCTCGATGGGCATGTCCGCGAAGTTCGGAAAGAATGAAGCCCGGTGTTGGCCGGGCTTCATTCATATTGGTTGATCGGATCAGACGAGCTGGCCGTCGAGCTTCTGGCTCAATTGGCTCTTGGGCACAGCACCCACGCTGCGGTCCACCACTTCGCCATTCTTGATGAAGAGGATGGTAGGGATGCTGCGGATGCCATACTTCATGGCTACCTGTGGGTTGTTGTCCACGTTCACCTTGCCGATAACGGCTTTGCCATCGTACTCCTTGGCAAGTTCTTCCACCACGGGGCCTACCATGCGGCATGGGCCACACCATTCTGCCCAAAAATCGACCATCACGGGTTTGTCGCTCTTCAGTGCGAGTTCCTCAAAATTGCTATCAGTGAATTCGAGTGCCATGTTCTGGGGTGGGCATTTCGCAATGCCTCGTTTGTTTCGGTTCGTTGGTCGTGCAAGTTGTGGATCCCTGACGATCGTGCGCTACTCCGCCCCGATCAGTTTTCCACGCGTTACGCGCACAAAGGTACGGCCCAGATTCAAGATCCTTGCCATGGAAAGTATCCTGACGACCTGTCAGTTCAGCGTGTAGGAAACATCGGTCAACCCGTCCAGCGACCGGATCAGATCTTCGCTCACCGCCACGTTGATGCCCTTGGTGGGCGCCTCCAACGCCATTTTCTCCTGCTCGCTCACCAACTGCACAGTAACCCTGCATTTGCCAGGTGATGCCTTCAGTAGCTGTCCAAGCTCGCGGGCCAACGTGTCGTCCACCCTGTCGGCGTCCAGCTTCAGGTTCAGTTTGGTGATGTACTTCTCGCGGGCGTCGCCCAACAGGTCGATGTTGTACACTTTCAGTTCCATCTGGCCTTCATCACGGCCCCAGGTGCGGGCACTGGCCTTGCCCTTCACCAGCAGCAAGGCGCCGGTCTGCATGTACAGCTTGAATTTCATGTAGTCCTCGCTGAAGAACATGAATTCGTGTGTGCCGTGGTGATCTTCCAGCGATAGACTGCCAAAAGGTTTGCCGCTCTTCGCGATGCGGTGCTCGGCCTTGGTCACGATACCCGCGAAGGTGAGGTCGCGGCCAGCGAGCTTGTCCAAGTCTTTCAGGTCCGGCAAGGTGGTGTTGCACAGGTATTTGATCTCCAACCGGTGGTCATCCAATGGGTGACCGCTCAAATAGAAACCGATCACTTCCTTTTCATGGTGCAACTGCTCCAGTGCGCTCCACGGATCGATGGCTGGTAGGGTAGGCTCGGGGATCCCCGCAGCATCATCGGCCTCACCGAACATGTTCACCTGCGCGCTATCGGCACCGTCTTGCGATTGTTGGCCATAACGGACCAACGTTTCGATGAACGTTGGTTTGCCTTCACCCGCGCTGTGGAAGAAATGGGCTCGGTGGGTGTTAGCGAAACCGTCGAAGGCACCACCATATGCGAGACTTTCCAAGGCCTTCCGATTCGCGGCACGTAGGTTCACACGACGCATCAGGTCGTAGATATCCTTGTATGGGCCTTTTTCCGTGCGTTCGTTCACGATGGCATCCACGGCTGCTCCGCCCACACCCTTCACCGCTCCCAAACCGAAACGGATCTGACCTTGTTTGTTCACGCTGAACTGCAATTGGCTTTCGTTCACATCGGGCCCGAGCACCGAGATGCCCATGCGACGGCACTCTTCCATGAAGAAGGTGATCTTGTCGATCTGCCCGCCGGAATGCGTGAGCACGCTGGCCATGTACTCGCTCGGATAGTTCGCCTTCAGCCACGCGGTCTGGTAGGCTACGAAGGCGTAGCACGTACTATGTGATTTGTTGAAGGCGTACTGGGCGAAGGCCTCCCAGTCGGTCCACACCTTGTCGCACACCTTCGCATCGAAGCCACGTTCCTTGGTGCCTTCCAGGAACTTGCCCTTCATCTTGTCCAGCGTAGCGCGATCCTTTTTACCCATCGCTTTCCGCAGTACGTCGGCATCACCCTTGGTGAAGCCTGCGAGTTTCTGCGAGAGCAACATCACCTGCTCCTGGTAGACTGTTACGCCGTAGGTCTCTTTCAGCAGCTCCTCCATTTCCGGGAGGTCGTACACGATCTTCTCCAGACCGTGTTTCCGCTTGATGAAGGTGGGGATGTATTCCAGTGGCCCCGGACGGTACAGGGCGTTCATGGCGATGAGGTCGCCGAATTGGTCAGCCTTCAGTTCGCGCAGGTACTTCTGCATGCCAGCGCTCTCGAACTGGAACGTGCCGTTGGTCTCGGCGCGTTGGTATAGCGCGTAGGTCTTCGGGTCGTCCAGCGGTATGCCATCGATGTCGATCCGGATGCCGTGGTTCGCATCGATCATACGCAACGCATCGCGTATGATCGTGAGCGTCTTCAGACCCAGGAAGTCCATCTTGATCACACCGGCATCTTCCACCACTTTGCCATCGTACTGCGTCAGGAGCAAGGTGCTTTCCTTGCTGGTGCAGACGGGCAGGATCTCGGTCAGATCCTTCGGTGCGATGATGATGCCGGCCGCATGCACCCCCGTTCCGCGCACGGAGCCTTCCAGCTTTTCGGCAGCGTTCAACACATCGCTGGTGAGCTCTCCGCTTTCGAGGATCTCGCGTAGCTGTTTCACCAAGGCGATCTCGTCACTGCCGAGGTTCTCTTTGCTCTTCAAGCTGCCATCACCATCCAAGGGTGCGCGCAGCAGACGGCCGAGTTCAATGCCGGGTCGCTCGGGGATGAGCTTCGCAAGCTTATCGGCTTCCTGCAAGGGCAGGTCCATCACACGCGCCACATCGCGGATACTGCTCTTCGCCGCCATGCTGCCGTAGGTGATGATCTGTGCCACCTGGTTCTGGCCGTACTTGTCCACCACATAATCGATGACCTTCTGGCGACCTTCGTCGTCGAAGTCGGTATCGATATCGGGCATGCTCTTGCGATCCGGGTTCAGGAACCGTTCGAAGAGCAGATCGTACTTGATGGGGTCGATGTTGGTGATGCCGATGCAATACGCAACCGCGCTGCCCGCCGCGCTTCCACGGCCCGGACCGATCAGTACGCCCATGGTGCGGCCCGCGTTTATGAAGTCCTGTACGATGAGGAAGTAGCCCGCGAAACCCATCGTCTTGATCACGAAGAGCTCGAAGTCCAAGCGCTCCTTGATCTTCGGGTCCAACGAATCGATGCCCGAAATGCCATCGTTCATGTAACGACGGATCGCACCCTCATAGGTAAGGTGCTGTAGATACTGGTCCTGATCGGTGAATCCCGCAGGCAGCTGGTAGTTGGGTAGCAAGATGTCCTGCTTCAGCTTCAAGGTATCCACCTTGTCCACGATGAGGTTCGTGTTGTCCAAGGCTTCAGGTAGGTCGCTGAAGGTTTGCGCCATCTGCGCCTGCGTCTTGAAGAAGAACTGATCGTTCGGGAATCCGAAACGCTTATCCTTCGTGGATGCATCTTCATCCGTGGCGATGGGAGTGCTTTGCTTTTCGCCGGTGTTCACGCACAGTAGGATGTCGTGCGCGTTGCTGTCCTCTTGGTCGGTGTAGTGGCTATCGTTGCTGGCGATGATCGGCACGTTGTACTTCCTGCCCCACTGCACCAGCACCACGTTCACCTTCTCTTGTTCGGGGATGCCATGGCGTTGCAACTCGATGTAGTAGTCTTCACCGAACAGGTCAAGCCACCATTTGAATTCGGCTTCCGCCGCGCTGAGGTCGCCATCGCCCGCGCGCATGATCGCCTGCGGCACGCTAGCACCCAAGCAGCACGTAGTGGCGATCAGTCCCTCGTGGTACTGCTCGATCAATTGCTTATCAATGCGCGGATACTTGCTATAGAACCCATCGATGTAGCCCAGCGAGCATAACTTGCTCAGGTTCTTGTAGCCCTCGGCGTTCTTCGCCAGCATCAACTGGTGGAAGCGCTTGTCCTTCTCTTCGCGCGTGAACGTTTTGCGGGAGCGATCGGCCACGACATAGAACTCACAGCCCACGATGGGCTTCACCTTCAGGCTGCCGTCCTCGTTCTTGTGTTTGCCTGCTTCGGCTACGAACTTGAAAGCACCGAACATGTTGCCGTGGTCGGTGATGGCGAGCGCGGGTTGGCCGTCCTTCAGCGCCTTCTTGTAGAGCGAAGGGATGCTGGCGGCGCCGTCGAGGAGCGAGAACTGGGTATGGACGTGGAGGTGACTGAACGACATCGGAAGGGTGTGGATCCCGCCTCTAGCGGGACAGGCGATGGTGGTGAGAGAAGCGCATGCGTAAAGGGCTACGAAAGTACCTCCAATGGAAAGAGGGAGGGGATGTCAGTTTTCCACGATCACATCCCCCTCGCACCGCACCGGGAAGTTCACGGAATTGGCTATGAAGCAGAGCTCATGGGCCTTTTGGTGCAGATCGATCGCCTTCGGGATCATTGTTTCGTCGCGCACCTTCACGTTAGGGTGAAGGGTCACCTCGAGGAACCGCCCGCTTCCGTCCGACATGGTCTCCATGGTGCCGGTCGCATGGTCCACATACGCCGTTACCACTACTCCGTTCAGTGCACAAACGTGCAGGTAGCTCATCATGTGGCAGGCGCTCAAGGCGGCTACGAGCATGTCCTCCGGGTTGTGCCGCGTAGGGTCTCCCCGGAATGTGGGGTCGGCTGAGCCCAATAGTTCAGGCTTCCCTGCGATGCGTATCACATGGTCTCGCCGGTAACTGCGGTAGTGATCGGTGCCCGTGCCAAGGTTACCGGTCCATTCCATGGTAAGGGCATAGTGGTGCGTGTGCGACATGGAGCGAAGTTCGGCCATCGGTGTACCTTCACCACCATGCACGTGCTTGAACGTTTCTACGCAGCCTTCGCACAGCGCGACTGGGCCACCATGGGTGCTTGTTATCACGCTGGCGCACGATTCAGCGACCCGGTCTTCCCTGATCTGGACGAAGCGCAGGTGCGAGCCATGTGGCGTATGCTGTTGACCAGCGGCACCGACCTGCGCATCACATACAAGGTTGTTGAAGCCGAGGCTACGAAAGGCCGCGTGCAATGGGAGGCGTGGTACACCTTCAGTAAGTCCGGACGCAAGGTGCATAATGTGATCATGTCAGAGTTCGAGCTGAAGGATGATCGTATCGTGGAACAACGCGATCAATTCGACTTCTGGCGTTGGAGCCGCCAGGCGCTCGGTACCAGCGGTGTACTGCTCGGCTGGACATCGATCGTGCGCGGCAAGGTGCAGCAGATGGCCGCGTTGAATCTGCGGAAGGTTATGGGTGGCTGATCATTCGGTCTTCTTGTCTACTGTATTTGGTGTTTCCAACATCACCACTTCCAACTTGCGCAAGCCATACTTCGCCTTCAGAATGGTACGGCTGTCGTGACCTTCTTCCGGAGTGCCAAAGCGTAACACATCCAGGTCGACCACATCCTTCAGTTCGGGGTATTCGGTTCTGTAATGCGCTATCAGCTGTGGCGTGGTGAAGGCTTCCGTGGTCTTGATCAGTGGCGTGATGTACACCACCGGACCATTGCGCCAATTACCGATGGCATGGCTCCAGATGATGTTCTGTGC
>JAEYWT010000143.1 GCA_023428865.1 Bacteroidota bacterium
GTACCGTGTGTTCCGCTACATCCCTGCGATCGCTCATACCGAACGGCAAGTCGAAGACCTCCTGCGGATCCAGAGCGGTCATCCGTTCGCGGTCCACCCCATCGGCCCGCGAAACATCCTGCACACGGCCCTGCCGCAGAGCTTCCGAGAAGAACGGGTCGCGCACCTGATCGGCATGCGCCGTACCCACGACCACATCGCCGATACCCAACGCACTGAAGAAAGGCAGATGCGTGGTACTCATGACCACCGCCCGCTCGATGGGCGTGGGCAGCGCTTCACCACCGTTCTGCACAGTTCTATACAGATGGACACCCACGGTATCCGTACGCCCTTGTGGGCCGAAGACCACCAAGCGGCGCTCCTCACCACGCACCTGTAGTTCGAAGTTCTTCGCGTAAGCGTTGGGTATGGCGCTCCAACCCACCTTCGCTCCCTCCTGTTCCGGCGTTAGTCCACAACTGATGAAGACCAGTGGCGCCAAAAAGAACATGGAACGTGCGGTCATTCCAATTCCTTGATCATTTCAAGCAACGCGATACGGATGCCATCCTGCCCGCGGGTAAGGCCAGCGGTGGTCTGGTATGCAGGATGGTTGGGCTGTTCGCCACGATCGGTAGGCCCTTCACCACGACCGGCAGGTACATACTTCAACAATGGTACATGGAAACGTAGACCAGATGTAGGCCCTGTGACCGTCCATTCGGGTCCACCGGTGAACCCGAATGCATTTGAGCCGGTCTCCTCGCCCACCACACGACCGCGTTTGTTGCGCCGCACCATCATCACGAGTGCGGCAGCGGCGTCGCGGGTATAGCCATCGCAGATCACATACACCTTGCCGGTAAAGGCTTTGGAATGCGGTACCTGCTCCGCTAGCCTGGTGTCCGTTTCGGGCAGGCGATAATCCCCGCCCTTACCCGCCAATAAGTAGCGCGCATTGGTGTTGGCATAGTGTTCTTCCGGAATGGTGAAGGCCGTCCGAGAGCGTGGCGGAGCGATACTGCGCACCACCATGCCATCCAGCACCTTGTACGGGGTCTTGGCAATGGCGGAATACACCAATTCGGCCATGGAAAGCTCTCGACCACCTGCACCACGAAGATCTACCACCAAGGTTCGCGCCTTGTTCTTTTGCGCTTCGGTCAACATCGCTTGTAAGAAACGATCGGGACGTTGTCCAGCCTTGGTCAAACTATCGGTATCCAAGGTGCGCAGTTCCAACCAAAGCACATCATCATCAGCATACCAAGTGGTCCTCCACGGCAACAAGGAAGTTCCTTTGGGTTTACGTGTACTTGCGATCTGTTCACCGGTCATACCGAACACGGTGCCTTCACCGCGCAACCTGTCCGGCCCCACGTACACCACCTTAAAGGTGCTAGCTTGGTCCACATACAGGTGATAGCGCACATTGAACTCCCGCTCCACCACTCGCTCGGCATAGCTCTTGTTGGCTCCATCAGTGACCACGGTGGTCAAGAGCTGATCCACCACCTTCTCGATCGGCTTGCCATTGATCTCCAGGATCCGACTTCCTACCGGAATACTGCGGAAACCCTTCAGCTCCTCCTCAACGAAGACACCATCGGGCAGGATCTTCACTTGCAAGGGCAACAACACGGCTTCACGGTGCAATGCGTTCTGCACGATGGCCGGCCACTCCGGGCGACAATGCGCATCACCCACTCCCCTGAACACCGGCATCAGTGCAAGCTCGAAGTCCACCACCGACATGGGCAAACGGATCGAGTCGCGCACCTGGTCGATGATCACGTCCAATTCCGCTTTGGTATGGTAGCGGTATGGGTCGGGGTGCGCCTCGTGGATCGCTGTGCGTAATAATTCCAAGTCGTCATGTAGCCGCTCCGGATACAGGGTCTTATCCAAATAGGCCTGGCCCACTGCCACCAATTGGATCATTGCGACCCAAACGAACACCAATGCTCTCGAACTCTTCATTCCACCTCCGTTTTACCAACTGCTCTGGGGGCCACTTCGTATCAGATCCAATGCCATCGTTCAATGAAAAGCCCCTCCACCAACGCGGTGAAGGGGCTTTTCCAATTCATCGCGTTATGCCTTCACTGCCGTTCGAGGTGCGGCAGCCAGTATTTCGGCACTGGCCCCCTCGCTGTACTTGGCGAAGTTGTCGTTGAACTGTTTCGCCAGTTTTTCGGCCGTAGCGTCGTAGGCTGCTTTATCCTGCCACGTGGATCGTGGATCCAACACTTCAGCAGGCACGTTGGGGCAGCTGGTGGGGAAACTCACACCGAACACCGGGTGCTCGTTGAAGGCCACCGTATCCAACTCACCGCGCAAAGCCGCAGTGATCATGGCGCGTGTCAGCTTCAACTTCATGCGCTCGCCGGTGCCGTAGCTACCGCCGCTCCAACCGGTATTCACCAGCCACACTCGAACGTTGTGCTGCTTCATCTTCTCACCGAGCATATCCGCGTATTTCGTTGGATGCAAAGGCAAGAAAGCCTTTCCGAAACAAGCGCTGAAGGTGCTTTGGGGTTCCGTGACACCCGCTTCGGTACCGGCCACCTTCGCAGTGTAGCCACTGATGAAGTGGTACATGGCCTGGCCTGGGCTCAATTTGCTGATGGGAGGCAGAACGCCATACGCATCGCACGTTAGGAAGAAGATGTTCGTGGGGTGACCACCGACACTGGGTTTCGCCACACCAGCGATGTGGTCGATGGGATAGCTCACACGGGTATTCTCCGTCTTGGAGCCATCGGCGAAGTCCACCTTGGTGGTGCCTTCTTCGAATACGATGTTCTCCAGGATGGAGCCGAATTTGATGGCATCCCAGATCTGGGGTTCCTTCTCTTGGCTCAGGTCGATGCACTTGGCGTAGCAACCACCTTCGAAGTTGAAAACGCCCTTGTCGCTCCAGCCATGCTCATCGTCGCCGATCAAGGCGCGCTCTGGATCAGCGCTCAAGGTGGTCTTACCCGTTCCGCTCAGGCCGAAGAAAACAGCCGTATCACCACCCTTCCCGATATTGGCGCTGCAGTGCATGCTGAGCACCTTACGCTCTTCGGGGAGCACGTAGTTCAACACGGTGAAGATGCCCTTCTTGATCTCGCCCGTGTAGCCCGTTCCACCGATCAGGATCATCTTCTTACTGAAGTTGATCACGGCGAAGTTGTGTTGGCGCGTACCGTCCTTCGCAGGATCGGCATGGAAGCCCGGTGCGCAGATGATGTACCATTCAGGCTCGAAGCTCTCCAGTTCGGCCTTGGTAGGGCGCAGGAACATGTTACCAGCGAACATGGCGCTGGCAGGGTATTCGGCCACCACGCGGATGTTCAACTTGAACGTTGGATCGGCGCAGGCGAAGGAATCCTTCACGAACACCTCACGGCCTTGTAGGTAAGCGGCCATACGGTCATGAAGCCGATCGAAGTTCTCCGGCGTAAAGGGGAAGTTGACATCACCCCACCACACGGTGTTCTCGGTCTTGGCATCGCGAACACAGAACTTATCCTTGGGGCTGCGACCCGTGAATTCGCCCGTGTCGATGGCCAGCGCACCACTGTCTGCGAGCACCCCTTGGCCGCTTACGATGGCTTGTTCCACCAGTTCTGCGGGTTCGAGGTTCCAGTAGATCTCGCCCACCTTGCCCAGGCCAACCTTCGCGAGGTCGGCGTTCTTCGGTTTATGGCCGAATTCGTTCATGTTCCTTGTGGAATTGTGAATTGGACCGCAAAAGTACGGGGATCGCCCGTGCCA
>JAEYWT010000164.1 GCA_023428865.1 Bacteroidota bacterium
TACCCACACCCCGCGCGTTGGAAGGTGGTGAAGAGCGAGCACCCCATGCTTTGTTGGATTGGAAGTACGCCGAAACCCACGTGCCATGGGGCATCCTTCTGCTCTTCGGCGGTGGGTTCGCCATCGAACACGGCATCGACAAGAGCGGTCTATCAGCGGAATTGGTGGCGGCCACGCATCACCTGCAAGGCTTGCCGCATCCTGTGTTGATCGCAGCCGTGGTGGCCGTGGTATGTGTGCTCAGCGAATTGGGGAGCAACACCGCAGTGGCCAGCTTGGCACTGCCGATCCTAGCGCAGAGTGCCGAGACCTGGGGCATGGATCCACAAGCGCTTTTGGTGCCAGCCGCACTGGGCGCCACCCTGGGTTTTGCTCTACCGGTGGCCTCGCCCATGCAGGCCATCGTTTTCGGTTCCGGCCGCATTCGAGTGCGGGAAATGGTAAGGGCGGGTATCTGGCTGGATCTCACCGGAATAGCCCTTTTTAGCATTCTATTCGGCTGGATATTAGCTGGTTAGGGGGTGGTTGATGGGGGTGTAGGCCCCGTGGGGTACCAAGAAATATTTCTCGCGGAAATTGACCGGTCACGGCGGAATGAAGCCATGTTTTCACAACTTTGAGAACCATGCGCATCACAGAAGAACAGATCAAAGCCGCCCACAAGTCGCTCAAGAACGAGAACGGAGGGGCCTGGCAGGACTATTTCGGCCTGCTTTTCTTGGAAGAGTTCCACAAAGTGCCGCGCGAGCAAGCGTTGCACCAAGTAGCCTTCGGTGGCGAAGATTATGGTATCGATGGATACCACTTCGACAAGGCGAAGCGCAACCTCTATCTGTTCCAGTTCAAGTGGAGCGGCGATCACGAGCAGTTCAAGCAGGGCTTCCGCACCTTGTTGGAACATGGCATGGGCGAAGTATTCGGTGCCAACTCCGGAGGGCGCAGTCGCAACGCCATGGTGAATGGTCTGAAGAACGTGCTGCGCGAGAACCGCTCTCGCATCGATCAGGTCAACTTCCACTTCGTCTTCACCGGCGAACCAGAGAAGGCCGAGAACAGCAGCGTGCTCGGTGCCTTGCGCGAGGATCTGGAGAATCGCAAGCACATGCTCGATGAGTGGTGGGGCAAGGAGATGAGCATGGTGATCGAATACCGTTCGCTCAGTGGCAAACGCTCACACTTCGTGGTGGACAAGACCCACGAGTATCCGTTGAAGCTTTCCGGATCCTTGGAGAAGGATGGTCCCGATGGCCAGCAGATGCTCATCGGCATGGGTCGCCTCTATGACATCTATGGCATGTTCCGCCAAATGGGCTCGCGCTTCTTCGAGCGCAACATCCGCCACAGCCTGCCCGAAGACGGATCGGTGAACCGGGTGTTGCAGAAAGCCTTCCGCGATATCGGCATCGATAAGCGTTTGGATCCTGCCATGTTCGCCTTCAATCACAACGGTGTCACCTTCAGCGCGCAGAAGATCGAAGAAGACGGCAACGGTTACCGCATCACCGAACCACGTTTGCTCAACGGTGCGCAGACCATCACCACCATGGCACGTTTCATTGAACGTAACAAGGAGCGTGACGATATCGACACCATCAAAGACCGTCTGAAACGCATCGAGGTGATCTGCAAGGTGATCACCCATGCCGACGATCCCTTCATCACCACGGTCACCATTAATAACAACCGGCAGAACCCGGTGGACAGTTGGAACCTGCGTGCCAACGACCAGATCCAGCTGGAGTTGAGCGATCATTTCCGCGGCAAGCTGGGCATCTACTACGAGCGGCAGCAACGCGCGTTCGAGGGATTGACGGAAGAAGAGCGCGACGAACAGGGCATCACCGACGACAAGGCGATCCAGATGTTGAAGCTCGCGCAGACCTTCCTGGCCAGCGAGGGCGAACTGGTGGTGATGCGTTCCATGCGCAAAGCCTTCGAAGAGGACAAGCAGTACGAGGCCATCTTCCACATGCGCCGTTTGGAGCCCGATCCGCGTTACGTGGTATTGTGCTACAAAGTGCAGTTCCGTCTGCCCTTGCTCACACGCAACATCCTCGAGCGTGGAGAGAACAAGTACAGCTTCGTTGGTCGCGGTCGCCACTTGTTGTGGGCGCTCATGTGCCAGGCCATCCTCAACGATAAGGACCTGCACAAGATGGCCGAACGCTACGGACAAGATCTCTCCATAAGCGCCAACTACATGCAGTACATCAGTGGTCTGGCCACAGGTGCCTGTCGCGCGTTGTTGAGCGAGCTGGTGGAACAGGAAGCCAACGCCGCCGCGGTGAAGAACAACGAGTTCAACTTCTTGCGCAGCAAACAATCGTTCGACTTCTGCATGGAAGTGGCCGCGAAGAAGTATGGCTGGGAGAAACGCAAGCTCTCGGGGAACTGGTAAGGTGGTGAACGAGGTCTGCGGATACCATCCGGATCCTTTGCCACGGCCTGTTTCGTGAGACACGGGTTATTCCGCGTGCACCCCAGGACAAAGGGGCGAGTATGTCGATCAATGGGCCAGGAACATACACCGATGAGGTGGAGCCATTACCTGCTCTACGTGCTGTTGATCCTTCGGTCCGGCGCTATGCATGCCTATGCACAGCATACCGCGGCCGTTGATCCGCTGCATGCGCTGGTACAGGCCGGAGCCTACCCGATAGCGATCGCACGTGGTGAAGAGTTGCTCGCAGACCTACCTGCTGGGTCTACAGAGGAGCGCGCAGCAGTAGCCTACCAGGTTGCTTCGGCGCACTACTTCAGCCAGAATGAACGCGAGGCCACGCGATATGCCCAGCAAGCCTTGGGCTGGGCAACGGCTGCCGCCGATACCATCACCATGATGCGCGCCACACGCTTGCTGGCCGATCTGCTCTTCGCTGGCGGCCGGTACGAAGACGCCCTAGCGCTGGAGCGCGACGGCATACGACTAGCCCTCCAGGCGGGAGATGAAGGCTCGCGAGTGAAGTTCCTATCCGGTGTGGCGGACAACTTCACCATGCTGGGTGTGCCCGATTCCGCTGAGCATTATTACCGCCGAACACTGGCGGGTCTTGCACCGGACGATATGCGGCAGCGGGCCATGACCGCCTCGAACCTTGCCAAATTGCTAAGCGAGAAAGGTGAACATGCCGCCGCGATCACCTTGCTTCGGCCCGCCGTGGAACAACTGCGCACGCGCGACGAAGCCAAATACGCCAAGAGCTTGAACACCCTGGCCTATGTGTACCACAACGCCGGCATGCACCGCGAGGCCATCGACCATTTCGCCGAGAGCGAACAGTTGAACCAGCTCACCGACAAGGACATCAGCACCACCTTGGAGAACCTGGGCTTCACAGCGGAAAGCCAGGCCGCTTTGGGCCAACACGAGCCTGCCTATGCCACCATGCTGAAGTTGGAGGAGCAACTGCATGCCTACTACGCACGCACCGCCAACGATGAGATACTCGCGTTGGAGAAACGCTTCGAGACCGAGCGCAAAGAGCAGGAGAACGCGTTGTTGCGTGCCGAGAACGACAAGCGCCGATCGAACGAGGAGCGCCTACGGAACCGTTGGATCGCCGCCGCGGCATTGGTGGTGCTGTTGATCGGTCTGCTCGGTCTGCTCTACCGCAACTACCGGCTGCGTGGCCAGCATGCACGCGACATGGAGCGGATCAATGCCGAGTTGCACGATCAACGCGACCGGGTGCAACGGATGAACGACCTGCTGGAACTGAAAGTGCTGCGCGGTCAACTCAACCCGCACTTCATCCACAACTGCCAGAACAGTGCCATCGCCTTGGTGAAGGAGGGGCGCGATACCGAGGCGCTCATCTACTTGCAAGGTCTATCGAAGCTCATGCGCATGGTATTGGAACATTCGGTGAAGGACCGTATTGCGCTGGATGCCGAGTTGGAGTTCCTGCGCCAATACCTCGCCTTGGAGGCATTGCGCTTGAAAGATCTACGGTTCTCCGTGGAGGTGGATGAGCAACTGTTGAAAGAGGAGGTCTTCCTACCGGCCTTGCTCGTTCAGCCTTTCTTGGAGAATGCCATCTGGCATGGTTTGGCGGGCAAAGAGGGCGATCGCATGGTAGAGGTGCGTTTCCATTCCACCGAACATGGCTTGTGCTGCAAGGTGACCGACAACGGAGTGGGGCGGAAGGTCGCAGGGGGAAGAGCAGGCCGTGAACGATCCTACGCGACCGACCTCACTCAGGAACGCTTGCTCCTGCTCACCCACCGCATGCAGCAAAAGGGCTCCATCGTGATCAACGACCTATCGGATGAACGAGGGGGCGCATGTGGAACGGAAGTGGTGATCGAACTGACGATCTGATCGTGTTGCCGAACTTGCGGGCATGATCCGCGCTTTGCTGGTGGACGATGATGATGCCGCACGGCGCTACCTCCGTGCATTGTTGGCCGAAGCCCACGCCGACGTTGATGTGGTGGGCGAAGCAGCGAACATCAGCGAAGCGGAAGAGACGATCGCGGTGGCCCGCCCCGAGCTCGTCTTCCTCGATGTGGAGATGCCCGGTGGTACAGGCTTCGATCTGTTGCGGAAGTTGAAGCGCTGGCCGTTCGATGTGATCTTCACCACGAGCCACCAGCACTACGCCATACAGGCCATCCGCTTCAGTGCGTTGGATTATCTACCCAAGCCCGTGCTGCCCGAAGAGCTCGCTGCCGCGATGGAGCGTATGCGGGATCAACGACCCCCCCGGTCGACGGTGGAGGTGCAGGCGCAGTTCATGACGAATCTGTCTCAGGCCAGTGTGGGCACGTTCAAGCTCACCATACCACATGGTGACCGTACGTTCTTCGTGGCACCCGCCGATATCATTCGGTGCGAAGCGGACCGCAACTACACGTGGGTGCACCTGGGTGATGACCGGCGCTACCTCTTGTCGCGGACACTGAAGGAATTCGAGGAGATGTTGGAGCCTTTCGGTTTCCTACGCATCAACCGTAGCGATCTGGTGGATAGGAAGCGGATCGTGCATTTGGAAGGCGGCAACGTGGTGCTGCAAGATGGCTCCAGGCTCGAGGTAAGTCGTCGCCGACTGGCCGAACTGAAGCAGTTGCTGGCCTCCTGATCACCGATCGGTAGATCCTTCGACCGCTGGATAGGAAGGCCTTTCCAACGAACGATCCCAGCTGCACATTCGCATCATCGATACGCCGAACAACATGACCACCGCACGCTCATTCCCAGTACACATGGACCGCCATTCGCGCTACGACCGTTTCTGGAACACGTTGATCTGGACCAGCATCTCGGTCGGGCTGGCGCTGCTGTTGTTCCTCTCCACGTCCTTGTCGAGCAAGGCACAATGGTCCACGGACCCCAACGCACCCCTGGTGATCTGCAATGCACCCAGTTACCAGAAGAACATGCGTGTATTGGGCGATGGAAACGGCGGTTGGTACGTGCTCTGGACCGATGACCGCCTCGGAGCGAACAACTACGCAGTGTTCGGGCAACGCGTGGATGCGGGCGGGAACCTCTTGTGGGAACCCAATGGTCGGTTGATCAAGGCCATTTCCGGAAGGAGCATCAACTACATCGGTGTTACCCGCACGAGCGATGATCGGCTTTTCCTGGCATATACCAGCGGCGCCGACCAGTTCGGTGCGGACACCCTGCGTGCCATGGCTTACGATAGCGATGCACAGCCCGTTTGGTCCCAGCCCGTGCTGTTGGCACAACCGGGTCTATTGCCCGGCGGAGGCACTGCCAGTGGTCACTTCTACCCACGTGTAACGCCGGTGCTCAACGGCATTTTCGTAGGCTGGGGTACGAATCTGCTCGGGGCAGCGGACTACGTCCATGTGGCGCGTGTGCTCAACGATGGCACCAACCTGATGGCGGTCCAAGGCGTGGAGATCCCCAGCATGAACAACTCGATCGTCACCGGCCCGTGGACCATGCGCCATGATCTGAATGGGGGCCTGATGCTAGAAGAGCGCTGGGGCAACGGCTCGGGAGCGCCCCTGTACGCCATGCATGTGGATAGCATGGGCGATGAACTATGGTCCGAGTTGCTCCAGGTAAGTGCCAATAGCAGCGGCCTTTCCTACGAGTGGAGCACGGCCATGGCGCCGAACACGCGTATGAATTCCGTCTGGGCCAACGGGTACGACCTGCGCATGGCCATTTACAACACGGGTGGAGTGCTCTTGAACGGAGCAGCACCGATCGAAGTGTGCATACAGTCCGATGTACAGGAGAATCCCTTCGTGGTGCAGAGCGAAGAGGAGACCACGGTGTTCTGGGCAGATAACCGCACAGCACTGGGTGGTGGAAGACAGGTCTTCATGCAACGGTTCGATGCCTCGGGTACGCCACTGCTTACGACCAATGGCGTGTTGGCTATGCGGGTCAATGGGAATATCAACGGGTTCCCACGCGCATTCGTCGTCAACGGCAATGAGCACATCGTGGCCATGGTAGCGCCCTTTGCCAGTGATGGGGCCACACCGGGCTTCCGCGCGGGACGTGTTACCAACACCGGGACCAACGTGTGGAGCGACACCACACGCTTCTGCACCGGCGTCCTCAGCCCCAATGGTGGCACGGATTACGCGTTGACCAGCGATGGCCAAGGTGGTGCCATGGCCGTTTGGTTCAACTGGCAGAACGATGCGATCTACGCGGCACGCATCGATAGCAGCGGCTACCTCGGTGGCAACAACACCACAGCCATTGCAACAGTGGAGGGCACAGAAGCACTGCGCGTTTCTCCGAACCCTGCGAACGATCGGATCACGCTCATGGTCGACCCCGCGTGGGTAGGGCGTGCGGCTACTGTAGAAGTACTGGATGCAATGGGTAGGCAAGTATACCAACAGCGCATTGGCACGATGAACGCTAGGGAGCCCATTGTCCTTGCACCGGAGTGGAAGGATGGAGTGTACCTGGTGAAGCTACATGCGGAAGGCCATGTTCCTAGGAGCACACGAATGATCCTACAGCGCTGATCACAGTGTGGCCACCACCTTCAGCTCGATCGCGATCGGTGTCGGCAGGCAGTTGATCTCCAATGTCGTCCGGCACGGCGGATCCACTTCGAAATACTCCTTCCACAGTCGGTTGTAGGTGGCGAAGTCGTCCTTCATATTGGTGAGGAACACCGTCACGTCCACGATCTTCTCCCAGCTGCTGCCGCTGTCCTCCAGGATCCACCGCACGTTCTGGAACACGCTACGCACCTGCGTTTCGATATCGTAGGAGGCGATCGTACCATCGGCGTTCAGCTCCACGCCGGGTATCTTCTTCGTGCCACGTTCGCGCGGTCCCACCCCGCTTAGGAAAAGCAGATCGCCCACACGGCGGGCATGCGGGTAATGGCCAACGGGCTCGGGTGCTTTGTTGCTGGATATGCTGCTCATGCGCGGTTGGATGACGGCGTGAAGTTCTTGGTTCCTGACGAGAATCCGATCCACATGGGCAACGATCGATCGGTCGGGCTTGGTTCGGAGGATCCGGCCACAGGTGCAGCAACTGGCCAAATGGTCCTTAGCATGTACCTTGGTGCGTTATGTGGAAGGCGTGGAATAGACTGTGGTACGGCACGAAGACTGCTGGATCATGTGTCGTGCTCGTTGTTGCGGCACCGGCAATATGTGCCCAATCGCTTACGCCGACACACCTCACCGATCTACCTCCGCTTTTGCAGGAGGCCAGCGGCTTGCTCCGCATGGGTTCCGATACCTGGCTTGTTCTCGATAGTGGCAACGATCATGCCATGTACAGGGTATCGGAGGAGAGTGGCGAGGTACTTCAGCAGGTCACCTTGAGCAACGCCACCAATGTGGATTGGGAGGCCATCAGTACGGATGGCATCCATGTCTACGTTGCGGATGTTGGCAATAATGCTGGCGCTCGCACCGATCTACGGGTCTACCGCTTCCCCTCAACGGCCCTCACCAATACTGCATCTTCCATCACGGTGGATACCATTCGTTTCCGGTATGCAGACCAGGTCGACTTCACCCCCTTGCCGGATGGCACGAATTGGGATTGCGAAGCACTGTTGGTGATGGACGATTCACTTTTCCTTTTCACGAAGAATTGGGTTGATGGCCGCACGCATCTTTATACCTTGCCAGCAACACCGGGTGATCACATGGCGGTAAGGCGTGATGCTTTTGATGTACAAGGGCTCCTCACCGGAGCGGCCCTGCACGAAGGCAACATCGCCCTTGTCGGTCACGCGGCAGGAAGCATAGCCCCTTTCGTCTGGCTCCTGAACGGGTATGTGGAGCATCGCTTCTTCGATGGTCAACGAACACGTTATGGATTGGCTACGGGTCCGTTGCAGATGGAAGCCATTGCATTTGTGGATGAGACCACGCTGATGCTGGGCAACGAAGCAACACCAGACGTCGCGCCATCCTTATGGCAGTTGCGTTTACCTACAGCTATGCCAGAGCAGGTTCATCATGGCAAGGTCCTGCGCACCTATCCGATACCGGCCGACAGGCACGTCTGCATTCAGGGCATTGAACAGCGCCAGGAAGTTGTCGTTCATGACATGTCAGGCGCTGCCGTGGGTCGGGTGCAAGTAGGGCAACATGGAGACATCGATCTACCCTACCTCATTCCCGGCAAATACCTCATCGAGGTCCTATCGGATGGTGTGCCGTTTCGGACAACGTTCCTAGTGGCGCACTGACAGGATCTCTCGACACGAAAGCCATTCGCCATGGGGTCGTTTTCCAGGAACGTTTACTACATTTGCGCTCCCGTTCGCTGAACGGGTTGGCTTCATGGGGAATTAGCTCAGCTGGCTAGAGCGCTTGCATGGCATGCAAGAGGTCACCGGTTCGACTCCGGTATTCTCCACGTGAAAGGCGGTTCTAATGGGCCGCCCTTTCTTTTTCCAAGAGCTGGCAGAGCGTCCCGCAGGGTTGCGGGAAGATCACCGGTCCGACTCCGGTATTCTCCACGTGAAAGGCGGTTCTAATAGGCAAGGATTTTCCTTTCCCGCGGATCGGACTGGAGGATCCAGGGGTCCATCGCTGGTTTTCTCACTTTCATCGGCTGGTTGGGCATGCGTGTAAAACCCTGTTGATAAGCTGATTACGAGACCCGAAAAATGGAGACCTACACCGCGCCATCTTTGTTTGGATCAAAGAAGGGTGCCCACTCATCCTTCACCAGTTGGCCTGAGAAGTTGATGTGATCAAAGGCATTGGATGGGAGAAAGGAGGGCGGGTATTCGGAACACCAGGACCTGCTAGGGCGACATATCGGTAGGGCGGCTCTCCACTCCCATCCATACTTTCATTCGGTCGTCACGCCCACTTCCTCTCTGATTCTGTTCCTGCCAGGTCGGCTACGGAGGCTTCCTCACGGTTCACAGCGGTCAGCTTTTGCGCCGCCCGCTCCCAGCTGTCTTCGTACCTTTCAGATAGGCGTAGGTCCTTAGCTGTGCGCGTGCCTTAGGGTCGCGCTTACCAGCGGCGCGGTACGGATTGGTCTGCAATACATCGAAACGCCGTGCCTTGGCAAGATCCTGCCATTGGATCTCCATCAGCTCCAGTACTCGGTTCCGGAGTTCAGGGTCGTTCACCGGAAAGGCCACCTCGATCCGCCGGTCCAAGTTGCGTCCCATCCAATCGGCCGAAGAAAGCCATACGTTCGGCTTGCCTCCGTTCACGAAGGCATAAACGCGGGTGTGTTCCAGAAAGCGATCCACGATGCTGATGGCTTCGATGTTCGCACTAAGCCCTTCGATACCGGGTACCAGGCAACAGATGCCGCGTACGATAAGGCGGATGTTCACCCCTGCGTTGCTCGCATCGTACAACTTTCGGATCAACGCACGATCCTCCAGACTGTTCAGCTTCAACAGTATGCCAGACTGCCTTCCTGCGCGGGCGTTCTCGATCTCCTTGTCGATCAGCACCTCAAGCTCGCCACGCAACGTGAGTGGTGCCATCAGCAACTGCGAAAGAGCCGGGCGATGTTTGCGATCGGCCAGGTGTTTGAACACTTCCCCAACCTCGCGTGTGAGAGCAGGTTGTGCGGTGAGCAGGGCCATATCGGTATAGATCGTGCTCGTACGTTCGTTGAAGTTGCCGGTGCCGAGGTACGCGTAGCGCACGGTGCGTCGGTTTTCCACACGTTCCACCAAGCACAGTTTGCAATGCACCTTCAAGTTCTCGTAGCTATAGAGCACGTTCGCACCGGCCTTCTCCAGCTGCTCGCCCCAATAGAGGTTGCTACGCTCATCGAAGCGGGCTTGCACCTCCACGAAAACAGTTACGCGCTTGCCGCGCCCCAGCGCATCGATCAAGGCTTTACACACCTCTGAGCCATGGGCCACGCGATATAAGGTGATGGCGATATGCTTCACCTTGGGGTCACGGGCAGCTCGCTGCAGCCAGCGTACCACATTACCGAAGTCGTGGTAAGGGAAGTGCCAGAGCACATCGCGACGCGCTACGGCTTGAAAGGTGGCCGCACCATTGCGGGTGGTCCGATCCTCCACCGGCACCAGTGGTCGTTCGCGTAGCGTTGGATATCCCTTCAGCGGCAATTTCATCAGGTCGCTGAAGTTGTGGTAACGCCCACCCGCCACCAGATCCTGTTTTCCCAGATCGAGCAGATCGCGCAAGGCGCGCAGCATGTTGGGTGGCATGGCTCGGTCGTACAGGAATCGCGAGGGCACACCCATACTGCGCTTGCGAAGGCTCTTCCTCACTTTCTCCTTCACGTTGCCCACGTACTCCTCGTCCAAGTGCAGCTCCGCGTCGCGCGAGAGTTTGATGGCATGGCAGGCCAACAGTTTCGATCCGGTGAAGAGGGCACCCAGACAGAAGCGGATGGCATCGTCCAGGTAGATCAGGTCTGCGTTGCCCTTGCGGGATGGCAGTTCGATGAAACGCCCAAGCTCATCGCTGGGTATGTTCACTAACACCACACGTTCCTTGGATCCTCCTTTGGGTTTCAGCCGGCAGGCGAAGTAGAGCTTCCTGTCTTCGATGAAGGGTGCGTTGCCTGTTCGTACCGTGGCCGTATGCAGCAGCGGCGCTACGTGTTGGGTGAAGTAGTGCCGAACGAATTCGGCTTGTGTGCGCGAGAGTTGTTGTGGAGTAAGGAAGCGGATGCCCTTTTCGGCCAGTGCCGGAAGCAGCTCTTCGCGGTAGAGTTTACCGAATCGCTCCTGCTGTGCCAAGGCTTTCTTGTTGATCCGGTCCACGCGTTTTTCGGGCGTCACCTCAAGGGCGGTGCGGTCCACCTTCTTCAACTTCGTAAGGCTGCGCAAAGAGGCTACGCGTACCCGATAGAACTCGTCGAGGTTGCTGGAATAGATGGCCAGGAACTTGAGCCGTTCCAGGAGGGGCACGGATCGGTCCATGGCCTCTTGCAGCACCCGGTCGTTGAAGGAAAGCCAGCTCAGATCACGGTCGAAATAACGTTCCTGGGCCTTGGGTAATGCCGATCGTTGTTCGGCCGGGATCCGCGATCGTTCTTCCAACACGCGCAGGTTCTGTGCCTTCTGCTTGGCATAACGCCGCTGCGCCACCGCGGTGTGGAAGCGGTGCTGTTGCAGATAGGCCAGGTTCTCGGCCAGCCATTGGGCGTCGCCGATCCGCTTTTGGTGTACGAGCTCCAGCTCCTTCTTCAGTTTTTCACTCCGCTCGATGAAGTCGGCCTGGCCTGCTTTCGCCGAGTCCGCATCACGCAGCACCTGTTGTAAGGTGTTACGTGGGGTAGCGCTTAGCATGGTGCTGCGGATGCATGCAGCCACCCGATCAATGCTGCGCTTGTCCACACCCGATCGGTGCAAGTAGGTGGAGGCCAGCTCGGCCCCAACAGCTTCGTGCCCTTGGTACACCTTGGCATAACCGGTGTCGTGGAATAGCGCGGCGACTTCCACGATAGCCAGATCGGCAGCGCTCAGTTTCATCGCCTGGCCCAAGGCCAATGCGGTACGTGTGACCGCGAGCGTATGCTCCAGATCGTGGAAGTGCATGGTGCGCGGCATGTGCGCGGCGAACCACTTGCGCACATGGAGCCGGCAGCGTTCCAGTTGTTCGCTGGTGATCATGGTGGTGGACCACGGCTGCGTGGTCGGCAGCGAATTTAGACCCCCGTTCCGGCACCGTTCCCGGGTATTTGCTGGCGTCTATCTTTGGCCAGACCTCTTCTCCCGGATGGATCCCGAGCATGTCCTCACCCTGTACGAGGGTTTCGCTGGCGACAGGCTCGCTTTCCTGTACAGCGGAAGTTTCCATGATGAGCATACCGCTCGGCTGATCGCCTTGCAAGAGGAGTTCCTCGAACAGGAAGGCGCTGCCCGTACCATGCGCGGTAAGCTGGCCTTCATCATGGTAGAGGCTTACCAGAACATCGTGCGGCATCGCGTACAGGATAGTACCATACGCGATGGCGCCGGCCGAAGCGTGTTTCTCCTCAGAAGCTCGAAGGGGGCGCATGAGGTCACGGCCATCAACGCACTTCCGCGCACTGAAGTGCCCAGGTTGGAGGCCGCCATCCAACGCCTATCCGGCATGGACCTGCAGCAGATGAAGCAGGTATTCCTGCGCGGCCTGCAAAGCGAGGAACGCTCTGATCGTGGTGGGGCGGGTCTGGGGTTGATCGAAATGGCGCGCCGCTCGGGCAACGAGCTGCGTAGTGCGTTCAAGGAGCTGGATGCGGATCATAGCCTCTTCACGTTGCAAGTGGTGGTCGGGGATAGGCCCGCGCAGCCCACAGCATCGCAGGCTGTTTTCGATCTGCACCAACGCGTGGTCGATCAAGGCATCGCTCTGCTCTGTCGTGGTCGATTGTATGGTGCCGTGCAGGAGAACCTCTTGCGTATGATCGAACGCGACCTGGATGATGATCGCTCACGTGCGGATCGTGCCAAACATGCCTTCCTGCTCATGACCGGTGTCGTCGCCGACCTGGATGTGAAAGGAGAGGGCCCCATGGTGATCATCACCATGAACGACAGCAGCACAGCCATCAGCCTGGGTGTGCCCTTGGTGCAGGCCGATCAGGATCGGTTGGTCAATGCGATAGTGGCGGTGAATGCGATGGACGCACCCACACTGCAACGCCGCTATCGCGATGTGCTGCTCGGTCGCGGCGAAAGCGCCAGTGGGTTGGAGTTGGGCCTGATGGATATCGCGCGGCGAAGCATCGGTGGTATTCGATCCCATGTGGCCATCAGGGATGGCCTGCCGTTCGCTGTGCTGGAGGTGTCCGTTTAGGATCTTTTCACACCGTTCCCCAGCCTTCGGTCACACAGGCATACGGATCGGCATCATCTTGGAGTTATCCGGATAAGATACACTCCCCATGCTAGGCATCATCTTCAATACCATGGATCGATTGGGCCGCTTCCAGAAATGGTTCGATAGCCGCTTTGGTTGGTTCTTCACCAACGGCATGAAATCTGTCCAGCGGCCTGCCGATCCCTCGGTCAGAGCTTGATGCACACGTTCTTCGCTTCGGTGAAGAAGCGCAACGCCTCTACGCCACCTTCTCGCCCTACACCGCTCTGTTTCACCCCACCGAACGGCGTGCGTAGGTCGCGCACCATCCAGCAGTTCACCCACACGATGCCCGCCTGCAAGGCGCGCGCCACACGATGGCTGCGTTTCACATCGTTCGTCCACACCACGCTCGCCAGACCATAGGGCGTTGCATTGGCCAATGCGATCGCCTCCTCTTCGGTATCGAAGGGCTGCAAGGTCACCACCGGGCCGAAGATCTCTTCTTGATTGGTGCGGCATTGCGGGCCAAGACCATCGATCACGGTGGGTGCCAGGTACCAGCCATCCTTCAAGGGTCCATCCAGCAGCACACGCGTTCCGCCGCACAGCACTTGGCCACCTTCTTCCTGCGCCAGGGTGATGTAGCCCAGCACTTTCTCCATGTGGTCCTTGCTCACCACAGCGCCCAGGTCGTTATTGGCATCGTTCGGATCACCAACGCGCAACGCCTTCACCCGATCAACGAAGGTCTTGCGGAAACGCTCGTAGATGCCGCGTTGCACCAGGATACGCGAACCGCACAAGCAGATCTGCCCTTGGTTGGTGAAACTGCTGCGGAGGGTGGTCTCCAACATCGCATCGAAGTCGCAATCGTCGAAGATCAATACGGGGTTCTTGCCACCGAGTTCCAAGCTCAGCTTCTTGAACATCGGTGCGGCCACGCGTGCGATCTCTGCCCCTGTTCGCGTTCCACCGGTGAAGGAGATGGCGGGGATGCGCGGGTGGGCGGTGATGGCCGCACCTACTTTGGGGCCAAGCCCATGAACGATGTTTAGCACACCCGGTGGAATACCGGCGGCCTTGCACAAGGT
>JAEYWT010000184.1 GCA_023428865.1 Bacteroidota bacterium
CCTCTCGGCCTGCTCGAACCAAGTTGTGAAATGGATGTTGTCGACGTAAGGTACTCGCAAAGTGGAGAGGAACGCCAGACACTACATCTGATCGTCCAGCTTCTACCGAATGGGATCCGGCGTATCACGGTAACTGTACATGTTCGTGGTATACCAGAGAAAAGGCCACATCATTGGCATCGATCAGCATCCTTGAATGACCTTTTTTACATCCCTCCGAAAAAACGCCATACGAATGTATACCACTACAAGAAAGTCAATGACACCTATCGCCCGTGTACGAAGCGCGGTAGGATCATTAGACCATGGGAGACCTACACCGTGGGCGGCACTACCGCTGTGTGGGATACCACCGTTTACGGGGATTCACTCTTCCTGAATCGTGTTCATACTCATAACACAGACTCCTCACATGGCAGCTTTTTCCGCGAGGTATGGTCACACGGTCGGCTTCGCCGAACAAGCTTTGGAACACGGGAACTAGGATCAGAACGTATCCACGCGGAACACTCCTATGCCTATTCTGGAGATTCGGTGGTCATCGTGCATCGACAACACGGTACAGAGATAAAAGAATTTCTCTCGGTGGTCCATGCCCAACGGAACGCCCAAGGAAACCTAGCTGAAGTCGAGCGCACCTTCAGGATACCGATGATACCCAGTTCTGAAAAGGTACGAAGAACACGTCACCTATTGGATCATGACAACCAAGGGCGTCTTACGTGCATGGCAGAATACAGGGATGGGGGCATTTTGATACGCTCCCTGATCATGAACTACCGATAAGGTGTGTCACTAGAATGACAACACCTAGATGGTGGCAACAATGCCGGAACTCACCATCCCACCTGGATCGCCGCAGTGCGCACTTTCCATAAGACTTGTGTGAACTCCTACTGCACTCGCTATCCGTTCGCCAAGCCGTCGTGAACGACCTATGCCCCCCCTACTTCCCCAATTCGAACCTCACCGGCAGCTTGTACTCCATGGGGATGGTAACGCCGCGCACACGTGCGGGTTCCCAGTTGGGCATGGCGCGCACCACGCGCAAGGCTTCCTCATTCAACGCGGCGCCGTTGGCGATGCCCTGTTCCACACGCACGTTGGTTACCGCGCCCACATCGGTTATGGTGAAGACCACCTGCACCACCCCTTCCACCTTTGCTTCGTGCATGGCTTCGGGGTAGTGTAGGTTCTTGTTCAAGTAGGCCACGAGCGCCTCGTCGCCGCCAGGGAATCGCGGCGGACTTTCCACACGCGTGAACGAGCCGTCGTTGCTCTTCAGTTCTTGGATGTTGATGGGAGGCGGCATGGTGCTATCATGCTGCGCCACCAACGGCAGGCTACTGAGCAGGAGGAGAAGGACAAAGGTGCGTTGCATCGTAGGGAGTTGTGAAACTAGGAAAACGATCCGTTTGCCGAAGACTTCCATCGTAAACCGGGAAGTCAGGCGTTCTACGGTTGGTGGTGTGGATGCGGAAGAAGGCCCAGGATATCTCCTGGACCTTCCCGATCCGCTTGGTGCGTTGGACCTCCCCTACTTGTTGGTAGGTGTGCCCAGGCGTTCGATGAGCGAATGCACTTCGGCCTTCGTCTGCCCCAGCTTCTGTTGCAGGCGGCCATAGAGTTCGTCTTCCTTGCCTTCTTCGTAGAGCAGGTCGTTGTCCGTCAGGTCGGCATATTCCTGCTTCAACTTCCCTTTCAGCTCGTTCCAGTTGCCTTTGATCTTGTCCGTTGTAGCGCTCATGATCTGTTGTGTTAAGGGTTCATCCATTCTTCACATGTTCCGGGCCGATCACGCAGAACCTCGAAAACACTGGGAAAATCCGTTGTGCCGAACTTCGCCATGGGGGCTGCACTCCCCAACTGTTCTCGCTGGTGGGCAATGCACCCAACACGTTGTTGCCGATCGCCAATCAACCTGGCGTCGCCTAGCTCTCTACAGCGGTTCTGCCACCAGGCACCAGCGAGGTGGTACGCAAGCCATGCCTTGGCGATGTGGCACGCAGGATCGACCCCACACCGCGCTGGGGAGATCACTGCCAACGCGAAGGCATTGCCACGGATCCGCAATGCATCTTTGTTGTCTCTTGCCGTAGCGAAGTTCTCGCTCGTTACGGACTTATCCTCTCACCATGCACGCGTCGCTCTCCGACCGAGGCTTCTTTCGCTTATGCGCGCACTTCCTTGGCGGTGCCCTGCTCAGCCTACAAGCCGCACCCTCCCATGGCCAGGCCCTGGTGCGGGCCGATAGTTTCCACGGTGGCATCCTCGTGGAGAATTTCTCCTTGGGCACTTCGGCCACCGGCGATGGATGGTTCGCCATGCCGATACCAACGGGCAGCACCATCCGCCATGCCACCTTGTATGGTATTGAAGTAGGTGGCCACGTGGCACCCACCACCGTGCGCGTGAACGATGTGGACCACGTGTTCGACACGAACACCATGACCGCCTTCACCTACGTGGCACCACCGTATGGCACCGTTCAACTGCATGCCTTGGACCTTACCGATGTGGTAACACCGGATGATACCGAATTCGTGATCTCGGTGCCCGGTTCGCAAGCGACCATCAACCACTTCGTGGACTTCACCCTGATGATCGCCTACGAACGTGCTGGGGATGCCATGATCTGGACCGACCTCTTCTGGTGCGATGCGAACAGCGCACCAACGGAATCGTACACCGTTACCACATCGGCTCCCATGCGCAACACCGCTGGTGTGGCTTTCGCTACCATGGCCAGCTATTGCGATGTAGGCTTCTTCGATTGTGAACGCATCACTGTGAACGGCACGCAGCTCGGCACCTTCGGGGGCATGGACGCCAATGCCATGAGCACCTTCGGCACCACCGCTTCGCTGAAGTACAGCGCGGATGAGTTCATCGGGTTCTTGGACGATGATGCGGATATGGCCATTGCCGGAGCGGATGTTCTGTCGGATATCTCCTCGTTGATCACGAACGGTGCCACCACCTTCAATGTCACCTACACCCATTGCCCCAGCGGCTCGCCGGATGATAACCTGATGAACCTGATGCTGGTGGCCTATGCCGCAGAGCCATGCGCTTATACTGTAGACCTTGGCCCCGACACCACCTTGTGCCCGGGTGCATCGCTGTTGTTGAACGCTACCATTCCCAACGCGAGCTGCACCTGGCAGGATGGTAGCACAACGGCTTCCTATTCCGTTACTACGGCAGGCACCTACCATGTAACCGTTCAGCTGCCCGGTTGTGACCTGATCACGGACACGGTCGTGGTGTCCTCCATAACCACGCCACCATTCGACCTGGGGCCGGACCGCACCATTTGCCCGGATGAGGTGATCACACTTTACGTGGAACCGGTAAAAGGTGCGAAGTACACCTGGGATGATGGTGTGGTAGGCCCTGCACGCGATGTGAGTACTGCAGGCTCGTTCCAACTCACCGTTTCCATAGAAGGCTGCGTTTTCCGCAGTGCCGTTGAGGTTATTGCGGACAGCTGCCTACAAGCGATCGCACTGCCCAACATCTTCACCCCGAATGGTGATGGCCTCAACAACGAATTCGGTGCTCTCAGCATGCATGGGGTGCGCACGATGGAAGTGACCATCTACAACCGTTGGGGCCAGGTGGTGTACCGATCCACGAACCCCGGCTTCCGTTGGGATGGACGCACCGCCGCCGGATCGCCTGTGCCTGATGGCACCTATTTCTGGGTGTTGACGCATACCTTGGAGAAGGACCCGACAGTAGAGCATAGCCTTACCGGAACGGTCACGCTTACCCGTTGAGCCCTACGCAGTGTGGCCTTGGGAGCACAAGAGCGTGGTACAACTATGCGCGTACCATCCTTGCCGATCGGGTTACAGCCGATACCTTCGCTAAGCTTAGCCCACCCGTATGCACGAGAAGGATATCCTCTGCGCCACTGATCTTACCCTGGTCTCCGATGAGGCCCTACGCGCTGCCAACGCCATGGCCACACGCTTCTCCACCAAGGTGACCTTGCTGCACGCACTGGACCGTAAGGAACAGAGCCCCGAGGCACGCACACAGGTGGTGGCGCGCATGAACGAACAGATCGCGCATGCAGGCGCCACCGCACGGATAACCCCGAGCTTGCAGGATGGCGATTTCATGAAGGTGATCGCAAACGAGTCGGCAGCGGGGCATGCCTTACTGGTGCTGGGAACGCACGGGCCACGCTGCTTGCGGCAGAACCTGTTCGGCGCGGACATCCTTAAGCTGGTGCGCCATGCCGCTACACCGTGCCTGGTGGTGCAAGAGGGCTTCAACCTGGAGCGGCTCTTACAACGGATCATCCTGCCCGTAGCCGCGCATGCGGACATCGATTCCTTAGTGGAGATGGTGGTGGCCCTGGCTAAAGGCTTCGCTGCCGATGTGCATGTGTTCCAGTTGATCCGCCCGGGCGAGGAACCATCACCAGAACTTTTGGCCAATAAGGCGAAGATGCTGGCGCGTTTGCAGGCCGAGAACATTCGGCATGAGGAGGTGAACGAACCCAGCACCACCTTCAGTGTGGGCTTCGCCGATGCCACCATCCGCTACGCAGAGCGCGTTGGTGCCGGTGCCATTGCGATCATGGCCCACGCATCCGACGAGTTCCGCTACATCGCCGATGCCGAAAAGGAACGCTTGCTGGCGAACGAGCCGCGTATCCCCATCCTTTGTGCTTGAAGCCCTGCTGGTCAGCGGCTTTTAACGACTTTCATCATCCCACGGGCAGACCTGGGCGCCCTAACTTCGCGGCGCATCGTCCATAGTGGACATTGCCCCCTTGTATGTCGTTACGTTACCTCGGCTTTTCTTCCATCCTACTCCTCGCAGCCACCCGGTTGAGCGCGCAGTTCGGTGCGGGCCAAACCATCCATCCGTTCGTGAACAACCCCGACCTGCGTGTCGCGGACATCGATATGGATGGAGACTTGGACCTTTTCGGTGTGTTCGATGGAGACCACCTCAAGTGGTTCGAGAACACCGACGGCTTGGGCACCTTCTCTTCGGCCCAGATGATCCTCGACCTCGGCGATGACTGCATGCTGGTGAAGCTGGCCGATGTGGATGGCGACTTGGCCGTGGACATCCTGCTGGTGGAGGAAGATGAAGACAACGTATTGATCTACCGGAACGATGGCACTGGCACTTTCACCCTCGACGGTACCCTTACCCTGGGCAGCGAACCCAAAGCACTGGCCGTGGCGGATATCAACGGCGACGGACACACCGATGTACTGGTGACCCTCGACCTTACAGAAGGTGCAGGCATCGGCATCTTCTTCGGTTCCGATGATGGCTTCGGCGATCTGCAGACCTCCGGCCAATTGCACGCTGGACCAGCATCGCAAGCCTTGCAGATCGGCGATGTGGACTTGGTCGGTGGCTTGGATCTTATCCTGGTCACTTCTGACGATGTGGTCTTGTTGGCTCGGAATGTTGATGGTGATGGGTTGAATTGGAACGTGGCGCCACTCGACATTCCTGGAGGCCAACCGGGATATCCGTATCGCAGGCCGCAGTTGTTGGATATCGATGATGATGGCGACCTGGACCTGGGCGAGATCCGCGGAAGTTCGGTACACTGGCTGCGCAACGAACTGGACGAAGGCGGTTTGCTCACCTTCGAGGAGATCGTGATCGAACCCTGGACCACCGCCGGTGATGGTGCCTTCGGTCGATCAATATGCGGCACGGGCGCCATGATGGTATACGTTCCCAACAACCCTTCCCTAGCCGTTCGGTGGAACAGTTTCCTGCCGCAGCTGGGCGATTTCCCCTACAGTAATACGTTGCCAACGGTGCCCCGTGGTCGCCGTCCGCTACTAGCCGACTTCAATGGCGATGGACGCGATGACCTGGTGATGGAAGTGAGCGGCGAGTTGCGCTGGTTCGAGAACACCGTTACCAACGATGCCACCCCGATCGAGCTGCCAGTGATGGACACACTGTGCGCTGTGGGTGCTCCCGTGGAACTGCCCGCCGCAGTACCAGCTGGTGGCATGTGGTACGGACAGCAGGTCTCCAACGGTATGCTCTTCCGCAGCAACCTGCCCGGCACCATGGACCTTCCGCTGCTGCATGCCGTGTACCCCGAAGGTGGGTGCCCATTAGCAGCGGCCGATACGCTCCGCTTGATCCAAGGTCCGGTGATCACCAATACGGTGCCTTCGGTGATCTGCTCTGCGGATGCACCCATTCAAATGGCATCCGTGCCGACCGATGTGACTTGGTTCGGTCTGGATGGTGGCAGCATCATAGACCCAGCCGTTTGGAACGGTGGTTATGTGGTGTGCGAATACAACGACGCCACCGGCCAAATGTGCTCCAACCTCGTTGGCCCGATACAGCGGTGGAACTCCCTGCCAGCCGAATTGGCCGCGATAGACCCGATGTGCAGTACGGATGCCATCGCCGACATCACCGTGGTGGCGGCACCTCCGTTCAATGTGAATTGGGAAGGACCCGTGCTGAATGCGACATCGTTCGGCGCGCAGTTCGATCCGTCCATCGGGCCAGGCACCTATACCATCATTCTCAACGCTGAAGCTTCCGGGCCTAACCAATGCCGCAACAGCGACACCATCCAGGTAGTGGTTGGTGCCACACCGGAGATCGTCTTCGCGCCTTCGGGTGTCTATTGTGTCGATGGCGGTGCGTTCGACCTGATCGGTGCTGAACCCGCTGGCGGTGTGTGGAGCGGCATCGGCGTTAGTGCAGGTCAACTGGATCCTGCGGTAGTTGGCGAAGGCACCCATCTGATCAACTACTTCGTGGCATCGCCCGAGGGATGCGGCGCTCAAGCCTCCTCTACCATCGTGCTCTCTGCCACGGCGTTGGTGGAATGGAACGCGACCGACCTCTTGCTCTGTGCAGGCGATGGCCCCATCCAATTCTCGGCCACTCCTGCCGGTGGCACATGGAATGAGCACGTGGACACCGAGGGCTTGTTCCATGTGGAAGGCTTGTCCGCCGGCCTATACCCGGTGATCTATTCCTACACGGATCCACGCGGCTGCACCCTGGACCACACCACTGTGGAAGTGCAGGTTGGCGCTCCCAAAGACGTCAGCATCATGGAGGTGGAGCGTCTCTGCCTCAGCACTCCGGCCTTCGATCTGATCGGCTCCGCCGAAGGTGTTTGGAGTGGCGACATCACCGGTGTAGGGAACAGCGTTGTGGTTGATCCCGCCTTGCTCGGCGTTGGCAACTGGACCGTTACACTCACCGTTTCACCAGAAGGGGAATGCCCGGGTGAAGCCACCACCCAACTGGTCGTGGATGTGTGTGCCGGGGTGATGGAAACGCTCGATACCGAGTTGAGCGCGTGGCCTGTCCCCTTCAGCGATCGCACCACCGTTCGCTTTGGTGATCTGCTCGTGGATCATGTCGACCTGCTCGATGCCACTGGCAAACGGATCCTCTCCCGCTGGTTCGGCGGAAGCAGTCCCGGTCAACTGGAGTTGGATCTGGCCTCCTTCGCCGATGGCGTGTATCTCTTGCACGCCACCGGAGAAAAAGGAACCGCCCGCCTGCGCTTGGTGAAAGCACATTGACGGGCGGTCCGTTCGTTCTAGTTGTTCAGTCGTCCAGGCCCAGCGTGATCTGCTTGCCGGGGCTCTTGCCGATCAGCGGATCATCGGGGTGGCGCTCCTGCTCCATGGCCGCACGCGCCTGCTGACGCTTCAACTTGGCCATCGGGCTTTCTTCCAGGTCCTCTTCTTCTGGTGCGTCCAGGTTGCCGATCTCGTCATCGCTGATCAGCATGTTCTGCGTTTCTTCCAGCTCAGGGGTCATGGAAATGAAGACGGCATCCAACAGCTCCAGGTCCTTCACCTTGTATGGTGTCAACCGGTTGCCGAGGGCTTTCACTCCTTTCACGGCGATGAACTCTTCCAGATCGATCTCCTCATCAGGGCGATCATTGCTGCGCTTGTCGAAGCTCAGCTTCAACCGCGGATGTGGAAGCAGGCTGTGCAAGGTGAGCTTGCTGTTCGGATGTTCAGTGATGAAGTTGACCGGATCCTTCGCCGCTTCGATGGTGAATCGCTTCACCTGGTATTGTTCCTTCTCCCCTTCCCAATACACGGCGCTCACCGTCATCTTCGGATCCCACTTCACCACGGTGATGGCATCGTCCGGGAAGTGTGTGCTCAGCCCAAAGGGATAGAGGTGGTAAGTACCGCTGCGGGTGATCGCCAGGATCTTGTCCTCCCCGGCGAAACGACCGAGGTAACGACCATGTCCGGTGTCGTTCAGGCGGCGAACCGTTTCATCGAACCAGATGGGTATGGCACCGAGCGTGCTTCCGCCGCGCTCCTTCTGCACCACCTTCTGGATCATGTAGCGGGTGAGCAGATTGCCTTTGCTACTGCGCCCTTTCACACTCAGCTGCGCAAAGTCAACATCCATCTGCGTCTTGCGCAGGTTGGGCCGTGGCCGCAGGTTGATGCGTACCGTCTCCGAGGCACCATCGGGGTTGGCCGTGAAATACTCCACACTGGAACCCGGCGCGCCGTTGGTGAGGTCGTACTCCTTGTCGCGGGTAACACCGGTCACCGCGAAGCGTTTCATGAAGAACGGTCCCTTGGTGCCGTCCTGGTAGATCATGTGGTAGATGGTGCGTTCATCGTTCTTCTTGAACACATCCACATGGATCACGCCCTTGCCGATGAACTTCTTGTCGGCCACCTTGGTCACCATCATGGTGCCACTGCGGCGGAATACGATGATGTCATCGATCTCCGAACACTCGGTAACGAACTCGTTGTTGCGTAGGCTCCAGCCCACGAAGCCTTCTTCGCGATCGATGTAGAGCTTCTTGTTGGCCACGGCCACCTTGGTAGCCACGATGGTATCGAAGGGCCTGATCTCCGTTTTGCGTTCGCGGCCCGCACCGTACTTCTTCTTCAGCTCCTTGAAGTAGTCCACCGCGTGGTCCACCAAGTGGGCCAATTTGCGCTTCACTTCGCCGAGCTGTTCGTCCAGCTGCTTGATGTGCTCATCGGCCTTGAAGCTGTCGAACTTCGAGATCCGCTTGATCTTGATCTCCGTAAGCCGTACGATGTCCTCTTCGGTCACCGGTCGTTTCAGCTCCTGCACATAGGGCTTCAAGCCTTTGTCGATGAAGGCGATCACCTGTTCCCAGGTCTCGGCTTCTTCGATCTTGCGGTACACCTTCTTCTCGATGAAGATCTTCTCCAACGAGGCGAAGTGCCATTGCTCTTCCAGTTCGCGCTGCTTGATCTTCAATTCCAGTTCAAGCAGGCGCAAGGTGTTGTCGGTGCTGATGCGCAGCAGCTCGTTCACCCCCACGAAACGTGGCTTGTCGTTCTCGATCACCACCGCGTTCGGGGCAATGCTCACCTCACAATCGGTAAAGGCGAAGAGCGCGTCGATGGTGTTGTCCGGACTTACGCCCGCCGCGAGGTGGATGATGATCTCCGCATTCTCGGCCGTGTTGTCCTCGATGTGGCGCACCTTGATCTTGCCTTTCTCGTTGGCCTTCACGATGCTCTCGATCAGCGAGGTGGTCGTGGTGCCAAAGGGGATCTCGGTGATCACCAAGGTCTTGTTGTCCTCCTTGCGGATACGTGCCCGGCATCGGATCCTTCCGCCGCGCTCGCCTTGGTTGTAATTGCTCACATCCACCAGACCAGCCGTGGGGAAGTCCGGGAACAGCTCGAAGGAACGCTTCTTCAAAACCGCGATGCTGGCATCGATCAGTTCGTTGAAGTTGTGCGGCAGCACCTTGCAGCTCAAGCCTACCGCAATGCCTTCACCACCTTGTGCCAACAGCAAGGGGAACTTCACCGGCAGGAAGACCGGCTCCTTGTTCCGCCCATCGTAGCTCAGTTGCCATTCCGTGGTCTTCGGGTTGAAGACCACTTCCAACGCGAACTTGCTCAGCCGCGCTTCGATGTAACGCGGTGCTGCTGCACTATCGCCCGTTAGGGTGTTACCCCAGTTCCCCTGGCAGTCGATCACCAGGTCTTTCTGCCCTAGCTGTACCAGTGCATCGCCAATGCTGGCGTCGCCATGCGGGTGGTACTGCATGGTGTGGCCGATGATGTTCGCCACCTTGTTGTAGCGCCCATCATCCAGGTCCTTCATGCTGTGCAGGATCCTGCGTTGCACGGGTTTCAGGCCATCGTACAAGGCGGGTACCGCACGTTCCAGGATCACATAGCTGGCGTAATCAAGGAACCAGTCCTTGTACATGCCACTTACACTGAAGGTGCCTGCACCGGTGCTACCGGGCACGCCCTTTCCACCTCCATCACCGCTGGTGGGTAGTTCGTTCTGTTCGTTCTCGTCGCTCATTCAAAAGGTGCCGGAAGCCCGGCGTCGTTCAGTACTGGTCATTCCGCCGTGGCACACACCGTGTTCCGTGCCCCAGCGGATCCATCGTTCATCAATACGAGTTCTCTGCAGTGTTCCGTTCCTGATTCCACATTCCCGATGCGCACCGTGAGCACATCATCCGGTATGTTGTTCGATGGGGTGCTGCTATCGCCGACCCCAACGAAGTAGGTGGTGAGCCGCCCGAAGTACTCGGTGTGTACCTTGATCCGCATGGTGAGCACCCGCGTTGGCACCTGGTTGATCACCTCCACCGCGGTGGACGAACCGATCAACGTGAACACCGCTGGCCCATCATAATCCGCATCGAACGGATTACTCTTCAGCGCGGCCGTATCGAGCTCATGCTTGGCACATCCGCTCACCAACAGCGCAAGGAGCAGGATGATATGGTTCATTCGTTCCTTCATCGTGCCAAGGGTATGGTGATGCCTGCATGGAACATGCCGCCGCGCTCGCTGGGCAACCAGACTAGCCCATCGAAGACCACCTTCTGCTTGTCTTCGAACACGGGTTTGTCCCATTTGGCCGACCGACGATAGAGGTAATAGGTAATCGCACCACAAATGGCCGTGGTACCCAGTGCCGTATAAACACCCGTTCGTGCTTTGCGCAGATCCTCGTTGTGTGCCGGAATGGTGGTCTCCTTCAAGGTCCTGATGGATGCAGGCCGCACATCGATCTCGTAGGTTTCCCGATCCGCTTCCAGCACATCCCGGGCCTTCTGATACTTCACCAGAGACAGCGAGGTCCAGATCAAGGCGCCACCGGTCACCACTGTGGGTATCGTACGCGCGACCCGGCGTTTCGATTGGTGCTGAGCCAACGCACGCCGGTAAGCGATATACTCCGGACTGTTCGGAAGCTTGAGCACCAGGTCCGAGGTACGATCGGCCACCACGAAGACGTTCGTATCAACCACCATACGCTCTGGGGCCCAGAAGGAGAAGTGGTGAAGGCCTTCGCTCAATTTGACCTCGCGCTGCTGCATGCGGTGCTTCTTGTCCACCACGAACTCGAAGTTGTGGCCGGGGTCCACCAACAGCCTTAGGGTGCCTGTGTTCTGTGACCGAACAGAAGCCGTGGTTACCACCATGGCCAATAGAAGGAGCGTTCTCATGATGCCAATTTCAACTTTGGAACCGCACTTCACATGCTCGTTGCTCAATTCAGATCCACCGTTCATTGGTACGGGCGCCCTCACGCGTCGATCTCCACTTCGTTCTCTTCCAGCTTGCGTGCGATGGCCTGCACCGCTCCTTCCAACGCCGCTTTTTCGCTGGCTTCGGCCACCAGATCCTTCTCCACCTTCAGGTTCTCGATGATGAAGTCCTGGCGTTCGGGCGTGTTCTTGCCCATGTAGAAGCTGAGCAGGTCGTGTACCACCGCTTCCTTGGTGATCATCACCGGCTCTAAGCGGATGTCTTCACCAATGAAGTGCTTGAACTCGTCCGGACTGATCTCACCCAAGCCCTTGAAGCGTGTGATCTCAGCGGTCTTGCCGAGCTTGATGATGGCGCGCTGCCGTTCTTCATCGCTGTAGCAGTAGATCGTTTCCTTCTTGTTGCGTACGCGGAAGAGCGGTGTTTGCAGGATGTAGAGGTGATCGTTCTTCACCAGGTCCGGGAAGAACTGGAGGAAGAAGGTCATCAACAACAACCGGATGTGCATGCCGTCCACATCGGCATCGGTGGCGATCACGATCTTATTGTAACGCAGGCCGTCCATACCGTCCTCGATGTTCAGCGCCGCCTGTATCAGGTTGAACTCCTCGTTCTCGTACACCACTTTCTTGGTAAGACCGAAGCAATTCAAAGGCTTCCCTTTCAGGCTGAAGACCGCCTGGGTATTCACATCGCGGCTCTTGGTGATGCTGCCACTGGCACTATCGCCCTCAGTGATGAAGAGCGTGGTGGCGAGCTTCCGATCCTCCTTTTTCGTATCGTTCAGGTGTATGCGGCAGTCGCGAAGCTTGCGATTGTGCAGGCTTGCCTTCTTCGCGCGTTCCCGGGCCAGCTTGCGGATGCCGCTGAGTTCCTTGCGCTCGCGTTCGTTCTGTAGGATCCGCGCCTGCACCACCTCGGCAACTTCGGGATGTTTGTGCAGGTAGTTGTCCAGCTCGCGGCTGATGAAATCACCCACGAACGAGCGCATGC
>JAEYWT010000243.1 GCA_023428865.1 Bacteroidota bacterium
CTTGCGGCCTGCGACCGTATTGATCATCGGGTAGCACGCGGAAGGCGAACTGTGCGAAGCCGGCCCACCAGAGGCCAACGGTGATGAAGGTCAAGCGCGCGGGCACGCCGCTCCATTCGGTGCCGAAAATGGTCATGGTATCCGAAAGGCCCAACAACGTGACGCCGTCCCCATCGGGATCCATCACCATCAAGAGGTTCAGGATAAGCAGAAGCACACTGCCGATGTAGCCCATGGTATAACCACGTGCGCTTATCCGATCATGGTCTTCCCGATCGGCTATCTCCGGTAAGAAGGCATCGTAGAAGACCAGGCTTCCACTGAAGCCGGCGCAGGCCAGCATCACGAGTAGAAGGCCGCTCCACAGGTGATCCATGTCGAAGAAGAAGAGTCCGGCGCAACTGGCGGCACCGAGATAGCAGAAGATCTTCAGGAACAACTTCTTCTGCCCAGTGCTATCGGCGATACCGCTCAGGATCGGAGAAACCAGGGCGATCAGTAGAAAGCCTGCGGATAGTGCGTAGGAATAGAGCGATGCCGCGGGGATGCCATACGCCTCCAGCACCAGGTCTTGCTCATCGTGGTGGGTGATGGCCGCATAGAAGATCGGGAAGACCGCCGAGGTGATGGTAAGCGAGTAGACCGAATTGGCCCAATCGTACATGGTCCATCCACGAATGGTCCGCTTATCACCTTTCACCGGATTCGAAGCGGTACCGTGGTGAGGCAGTGCCATGGTGCGTGGGCCAATTTGCGAACGGACCTTGGCCGGTTTCCTACTTCACCAACTCCACTTCCACGCGTCGGTTCTTGCTCATACCCACCTCTGTGCCACTGGTGTCCACGGGCTCATCGCCGGCCTTGGCATCCACCGTGATCCGCGCTGCATCGATTCCTGATTCCACCAGGGCGTCCTTCAACGCTTCGGCACGTTCTTTCCCAAGGGTCAACAGATCGGGACGCACACGCGTACGTTCCACTTCCGTAGCATCCATGTGGCCGATCAACTTCACCTTGATGGTGGCATCTTCCTTCATGAACCCAGCCATGTCCTTCAACCAAGGCTCCATGCTGCTATCGAAGCTGCGCTGGAAGCGCTTGAAATAGAACACTTGCTGGTCTACCTTCTCTGCTGGTTTCAGATTGGGGTTGATGGCTCCCTTCCGGCTGAAGATGAATTCGCTCTCGGCCTTGTCCAACTGCTCACAGGTACACTCGCCCCGGTTCTTGATGGGGTACAGTTCCACGTTGTCGACGTAGTAGTAGGCACTGAATACCTGCGGACGAGTTTCGCCGCGGGGACGTTTCGTCTTTGCGTTCGGTGTCTTCTCGTTCGCAGCGAAGTTGCCGATCACCAAGTATTGCTCGAACCCTTCGGCTTGGTAAACGCCACATACACCCTGCCAGCTGTACATATCCTCGTACAACTTGGTGCGGATGTTCGGCACCTTCACCTCGTAGGTCAAGTTGGCCTCATCGTCCTTTTCGATCTTCTGCTTTCCGATGTATGCACCCAGTTCTGCAGCCGAATACTTGCTCAGGTCGCCGAGGCTAACGTAGTAGCGCACACAATAGAGCGAATCCTTCTTCATCTGCTTGCTCAACTTGGCCTGCAGATAAGAGCGGGGTTCTTTGTTCTGGTAGCTCCAAACGCGGATACCAGCGTAGTTGGAACCGCTCAAGGCCGTTTGTTCGCCACCCAGGTTCTTCGGAGTGGAAACATTGGATTCCAGCGGTGCACTTTCGCTGAAGAGGTCCGCTGCGCGCTTGGTGGGGCTTCCCCAGCCAGTTGCGTAAGCGATACCACCGGCGCGCTTCAGTTTCTTGCCTTCCACGGCTTCGAAATCGCCATTGGCGACCCAGTTACGGTCGTGGTCGAACTTGTCCTGGGCAAAGGTGTTCACCACCAATACCATCGAGAGGGAAAGGAGTATCGTTCTCATGTTCGTTGCGGAGCCGGGGCAAGTTAGGGCCTAGCGGCAAAACACCCGTACCAGACCAAGACCGTGCCGGATCGAGAGAGGAATTCGGAGACCAGGCCATCACGGACGGTCTTCGCGGCGGGATAGGTTGACCTGCACACCCACTTGGGCAGTATGCCATCGCGTGTTCCTAGTGTACACCGCAGGCCAAAAAGCGACCTGCTGTTGTCGGACATCTTCAAGCGGATGCTGGTAACGCACCAACACCCCGAGCCGCTGTGTAAGCCACAGATCCACGCCCACCACCGCTTCAGCACCTGCGTTGAAGGGGAATTCGAAGCCGTGTGGCCGTATGGTCATTTTCGTGGCCCACATGAATTGCCCGCCGATCACGATGGTGGCCCAGCGCACAGGCGTAACTTGGAAACCGATGATACTCGCTACATAGGTCAGCTCCACCTCTTCCACGTTCGGACCGGAATAGGGGTTCTGACCGGACCAGATCGGTGTGCGATAGTCGTAAGTAGAAGATTTGAAACTCCGCGCACCGCCAAGTAGCCCCAACCTGAAACCGAAGAGCTTGGAGATCGGTATCCGCACAGAAGCACCGCCTTGTAATGCAGTGCTCCGAGAGCCGAACGTATCGAAGTACTGATGGTCGTCACCCGTAGTGGTGAACCAAGTGCGACCAGCCGCTAGCTCTAGCACGAATTTTGGCCGCTGGGGGGGCGCATCCTGAGCACGAGCGAAAGACATGGGAACGAACAAGGCGGCAGCTAGTGCGAGAGCTTGGGTCGGGTTCATGGTCCTGGACGATAATTGGCATCAACGCGTGAGCGCGCACTATCCGCTGGTGTTGGTTGGAATGGTCGAAGTCGCACAGCTCCGTCACCTCAAGAACGCATAACCTACGGCCAATTGCATCGAGCTCTGTCTGGTGCGGATCGCGTCCGTATCGGACTCCAAGTAACCGATCCCGTACATGTAACGCAAACCGAGATCCATCCCGAACAGGCTGCGCCAATTGAGACCGGCTACTACCGCTAGGCGAATCTCTTCCAACCCGGTGGTCGTTGTAGAGGTCTCATTGAATGGAACGTTCATACCCGGAAAGAAACCGCCAACGGAGAACTGTCCCGTGGTCGTTGCATGGCTTCCCAACAAATAACCCGCTGCTGGGCCCAAAAGCACTGAGGTTCGTTCTGAGATCCTGTAACCCAACAGAATTGGGAGCTCCAGGTAGGTTCGTTTCACGTCCACCTCGGCTTCCACCCGTGCCGTAATGAAGAGAATTGTGGTATCGAATGCAGCCGTATACCGGTGGCCACGTTGTGCATAGAACAACTCCGGTCGAAGGAAGAGCTGTTCCGAAAGATCGATCTCTGCGAAGGCGCCTCCATGGAACCCCCAACCGTTCTCTACCTCAGGTTCGGGTAGCCCGGGAATAGCAGCGGTTCCAGACTGGACGGATGTAAGCGTACGGTCCAACCCTCCTTTCACCCCTATCACGGGTTGTGCTGCCAATGGGATCATGGTGGTGAGAAGCAGACCGACTACGAATTGGCGCAGCATGCAAAAGGCCGGACGTTGGTGTCCGGCCTTGCAAGGTAAGCGTACCTTCTGTGAATGGATCCTTCCCGTTACAGACGATCCAGGGTGATCAGTTCCGCGATAGGTTGTTGAGCGCACTGCCCGCTTTGAACCACCCGATCTGTTGGTCGTTGTAGGTATGGTTGGCAAGAATGGTATCGCTCGACCCATCCTTGTGTTTGAACACCAAGGTGAGCGGCTTTCCAGGTGCGAAGGAGGTAAGGTCGGTGAAGTCGATGCGGTCGTCCTCTTGGATCTTCTCGTAATCGGCTTCGTTGCTGAACGTCAAAGCAAGCATCCCCTGCTTTTTCAAGTTGGTCTCGTGGATCCGCGCGAAGATCTTCACAAGGACCGCCTTCACACCAAGGTGGCGCGGTTGCATGGCCGCGTGTTCACGGCTGCTGCCTTCGCCATAGTTCTGGTCGCCCACCACGATACTGGAGATACCGGCTGCCTTGTAGGCCCGTTGTGTGGCAGGCACAGCACCGTACTCACCGGTCAGTTGGTTCTTCACTTTGTCGGCTTCGCCATTGAAAGCGTTGGTGGCACCGATCAACGTGTTGTTGCTGATGTTGTCCAGATGCCCGCGATAGCGCAGCCACGGCCCGGCCATGCTGATGTGATCGGTGGTGCATTTCCCTTTCGCCTTGATCAACACCACCGCATCGGTGATATTCATGCCATCCCACGCTGGGA
>JAEYWT010000260.1 GCA_023428865.1 Bacteroidota bacterium
AATACGGACTGATCAAGGTGGACGAGTGGGGCCTGCCCGATCCGACCTTCACGCCGCGCAAAGTGGGCCCCGGAACGAGCCGCGTCGTACATACCCTTGAACCCCTCAACAACGGGCAGTTCCTGGCAAATGGTTCCTTCAGCACCTACGATGGGGAATTCTCCGGTCCGGTGGCCCGCATCAACGCGGATGGCTCCCGCGACCCATCGTTCTATTTCCCTGCTTGGAAGGGAACGATCGGCGTGGTGCTGGAACAACCCGATGGCAAATTGATCCTGGGTGGCCGGTTCTGGATGAACGATACGCCGGATACGCTGAAGGTGGTGCGCATTTTCCCGGATGGTTCATTGGACCCGAGCTTCAATAACCGCGTTGATTATCGAACAGGCGATAATGAGTACAGCGCGATGGTAAGCGGGGTGAACGTATTGACGCCGCTTGGGGACGGCCGCATCGTGGTGGGCGGGATGTTCGACCGGATCGATGGGCAGATGCGCAGTTGCATCGCCTGCATCGATACGCTTGGGAACCTGCTTGATTGCTGGGCCAACGGAGGGCTGGTACCTGAAACCTATTCACCGGCCGGCTTCCCCTATGCGCAACTTTTCGGCTTCGAGTGCCTGGCCAACGGTGATTGTTACCTGTTCGGCGAGTACAAGGGTTTCATCGATGCCAATGGGCTGCACGAGCGGCAGTGCCTGATGTCGCGGGTGTATATGCCGGGGGTGGGCGTGGACGAGCATGATCACGAAAGAAGCTCCTTGACGGTCTGGCCGAACCCGGGGACGGAGGTTCTCAACTTGCGGTCGGAGCAACCTGAACCGCAAGTATTCTATTTGATCGATGTCAATGGGCGAGTTGTTTTCGAAGGGGTGGCTCCTCAGGGAAGCATAAGATTGGATGTGTCGAACATTCCAAGTGGAGTATATGCTTTGGTGGTCAGGGGATTTCACGGTGAGCGAACGACCCGAACATGGATCAAGTCATGAAGAGGTATTTCCCGATCTTTTTACCGTGCGTGATAGCGATGAGTTTGAACGCGCAATCGTGGTGTCCAGAGAATGCCACTTGGTGGCACGCTTACCAAGACATGGTGGGCACCGTTGGTTATGCGAGGACGGACTATACGGGAGACACGCTGATCGATGGGATGAACTGCCACCGGCTCGTTTCCAGCATACGCGCCTGGAGCATCCCTGAGGAGTACCTGTATGAAAGCGCTCCTTGGACCAGGCATACGAGCGTGCAGGGCGATGTCGTCCTTCTACAGGACTACAACAACACTTTTGATACCCTGTACAACTTCGCAGCCGTTCCAGGCGAGCACTGGTTCGTTCCTTTTGCGAACGCGGTACGCTACCTGGTGACCGATACCGGATCGACCACCATGGATGGCATTGGGTTGCGCTGGCTGTCCGTTGATGTGTTGATGTCCATCGAGGGTGGTGAATGGACCTATGCACAGGATACTTTGTTGGAACGGGTTGGATTCTTGCACCAGTTCATCGACCCGTCGAATTCGTTGAGCATTGAACCGGATATCACCCAACTACGTTGTTATCAGGACGATGAGTTGGCGTTTTCCTCCGGCATCTCCCCGACCTGTGAGCATACGTTAGGCGTTGGTCGTATTGACACGCGGGCGATACTCCTACAGGTATTCCCCAACCCGGCGCAACGGGAACTTCGGGTGGAACTTCCGCATACGCTTGACCGGGATCGGCTTGGGTATATGGTCGTGGATGCGCTTGGCCGGACTGCCCAGGTCGGCCTTTTCAAGGTGGATCCAAGCATGGTCCGGATGGATGTGAGCGGTCTTACCTCGGGCTCTTATTATATGTTCCTGACGGACAATGAGCGGATCGTTGGCCGAACGACCTTTCAAGTCGTGCATTAGGCCAGCCTTCAATTCAACCGATAGACCTTCCCCGGCAAGCTGCGCACCACGCCGTTGAACTCCATGTTCAGCAGCAGGCCCGCCACCTTGCCTTGTGCCCATTTGCTACGCACGCAGAGGTCGTCGATATGGGCGCTGCCTTGGGCCTTGATGATGTCCACCAACGTCTGCTCGTCGGGCAGCAGGTCGGCGAAGAGCGCGGCCTGAACAGGGGCTTTCTTCTTCTTGGGCAGCCACTCCATCAGGGTGATCACATCCTGCGCATTGTTCACCAGTGCGGCTTTGTTCTGCTGGATAAGTTTGTTGCACCCCTCGCTGCGCGGATCGGTGGGGCGGCCTGGGAAAGCGAACACCTCGCGGTCGTAGCTACTGGCGATGTCGGCTGTGATCAAGCTGCCGCCTTTGGGGCCGCTTTCCACCACGATGGTGCAGTCGCTCAAGCCCGCGATCACGCGGTTGCGCGCGGGGAAATTGCCCGGTGCAAAAGGTGATCCGCTGGTAAGTTCACTCACCAACGCACCCTGCTCTACCATGTCCTTCGCCGTAGACGCATGTTCACCGGGATAGAGTTTGTCCAGCCCGTGCGCCACACAGCCGATGGTGGGTAGCCCGTGTTTCAGTGCCTGCCGATGTGCTACGATATCAATGCCATAGGCCAGCCCGCTAACGATGGTCGCCTTGCATTCCTTCAGGCCTTCCACCAGTTCCACGCAGAGGCGTTTGCCCGGGTCGGTGGGTGTGCGCGTGCCCACGATGCTCACGATGTGTTCGGCATCGAGGTCTGCGTTGCCGTGTACGAAAAGGATCACGGGGGCATCTTCCGCTTGCTTTAGGCGCCGTGGATACTCCGCATCCAGGTAGAACAAGGCACGAAGCTTGTGTTTACGGATGTACTCAACTTCTTTTTCCGCGGCGGGTATCACCTTTTTATCGGTGATGCTGGCGATGAGCTTCGGCCCGATGCCCGGCACCTTCTCCAGGGTGTTCTTCAGCTTCTTATCCGTGAAGATGGGTTCCACGCCGCCGCAGTAGGCCACGAGGTTGCGGGCGTTGACGGGGCCGATGCCTTTGAGCAGGCTGAGCGCGATACGATGGACGAGCTGTTGATCTCCCATGGCCGGAAGGGCCTTTTTCTACATTTACCCGGCCTGGCCAGAGATGCCACCCGGATGTACACCTATTTGAACGTTGAGAGAGTGCACGAATATAGTCGGGTGATGAAGAGGCTGCTGATCGTCTTATTGGCTTGTGCAGCGACGCTCTTCAGCATGGCGCAGAGCACGGTGTTGAAAGGCCTGGTGAGCGATAGCCTGACGCGGGATCCACTGTTCGGTGTAGCGGTGGTGCATGCACCAGGGAAAGGTGTAGCCACCGATCTGAATGGTGCCTACAGCATGAACCTGCCTTTTGGTGAATACACGATGACCTTCTCGTGCGTAGGCTACACCACGGTCACGCGCAAGGTGGTGCTATCCGAAGCGAATGGTTTTCAGTTGGACGTGCGCATGCGACCATCGGCCACGCAACTGGAAATGGTGGTGGTGAGCGCTGGGCGTTTCGAGCAGCGCGTAGGGGAGGTTACCCAGTCGTTGAGCGTGATACGGCCAGACCTGATCCGCAACAAGAACATCGTTTCGTTGAGCGATGCCTTGGACCAAGTGCCCGGTGTGGTGATCGTGGACGAAGAGCCGCAGATCCGCGCGGGAAGCGGGTTCAGCTATGGCGCTGGCAGTCGCGTGCAAGTGCTGGTGGATGATATTCCGATCCTGAGCGGTGATATCGGAAGACCGAACTGGAGCTTTCTGCCGATCGAGAACCTGGAGCAGGTGGAGGTGATCAAGGGCGCTAGCAGTGTGCTGTACGGCAGCGCTGCGTTGAGCGGTGTGATCAATGTGCGTACGGCTTTTCCTCGGGAAACACCAACGACCAAGGCCACCTTGTTCTCCGGCTTCTACGATGCACCTGCCAACGCGGGCGCTCGGTGGTGGGGTGATAACAATCCGGTCTTCTCGGGTGCCAACTTCAGCCATGCCCGAAGGTTCGGGAAGTTCGACCTGGTGCTGGGGGGGAATGCGTTCACGGACAATGGCTACATCGGTCCGGAGCCTGTAGCTGCGGACAGCATCGCTGCCGATCCGTTGCGCACGGGCCCCGGTGGATACGACAACCGGGTACGCTTCAATGTGGGCACGCGCTGGCGCAATGGCAAGGTGAAGGGCTTGAGCTATGGCATCAACGCGAACGTGATGAAGAGCCGCAGCACGAGCGTGTTCATCTGGAACGATATCAATGATGGCTTGTATCGACCAAAGCCCGGTACGATCACCCGCACCAGAGGAACCCAATTCTACGTGGATCCGTTCGTAGAGTATCTCTCCAACAAAGGCACGCGGCACAGCTTGCGCACACGCATGCACCGGCAGTTGTTCGATAACGACAATGGGCAGGGTAACGGTAACCTCAGCTTGCACGGCGAATACCAAGTGCAACAACGATTCAACTTCTTTGGCGAAACAGTAGCCACAGCAGGTGTGCTCTGGCGCAGGGTGCGTTCTACGGCGGAACTCTACATGGGCAATAGCGATGGCGATGGCAACAACGAAGCGTTGAACACCGGCGCTTATCTGCAGTTGGATAAGAAGCTCTTCGACAGGCTGGCGATCAGTGCCGGGCTGCGCTACGAGCGGTTCGAGGTGGATGATATGGAAGCCGCCCAACCGGTTTTCCGCGCAGGGGCCACCTACCAGGTCTTGCGGGCGACTTACCTGCGTGCGAGCTACGGACAGGGCTTCCGCTTCCCCACCATTGGCGAACGCTTCATCTCCACCAGTATCGGTAGTTTGAATGTGTACCCGAATCCGGATCTGAAGCCCGAGAAGAGTTGGAATATGGAGGGCGGGGTCAAACAAGGATTCAAGCTGGGTGGCTTCACCGGCTATTTGGATGCCGTTGTGTTCCAACAGGACTTCCAGCAATTCGTGGAGTTCACTTTCAGTCAGTGGGGTGTTCCCGACCCGCTAAACCCGCTTGCCAATTTCTTCGGCTTCGGCTTCAAGAGCGTTAATACCGGTGGAGCGCGTGTTACTGGTTATGAGTTCGAACTAGCAGGCCGCGGTGATCTTGGCGCGGTGGTGATCACCACCCTGATGGGATACACCAGCACACTACCCATTAGCACCACACCGGACGAGGTGTACGCGCAGCCTACCACGCCGAATTCTCAATTCACGGCGAGTAGTTACCTGAGCACCAGCGGCGACACCACCGACCACGTGCTGAAGTTCCGCATCAGGCAGCTCTTCCGGTTGGACCTGCAAGCGAAGTACAAGCGCATCTCCCTCGGTGGAAGTGTGCGGTACAATAGCCACGTGCGTAACATCGACCTGGCCTTCATCGAAATCGATCGACCTGAATGGCTAGTCACTGGAGTGGGGGAATGGATGGATACCCACCGCAGCGGTGACACCATCGTTGATGCGCGCGTTGGCTTCGACCTATCGGCACAATTGCGCGCCGCCTTCATCGTGAACAACCTGATGAACCGCATGTATTCCTTGCGACCGCTCTCTATCGAAGCGCCGCGCAGTTTCCAAGTGCAGTTGAGCTTGAACATGTGATCGCATGGCCTCACGTATCCTTGGGGTGATCCCCGCCCGCTATGCCAGCACACGATTGCCGGCCAAACCGCTTGCCGATATCGGTGGCAAGAGTATGATCCAACGCGTGTACGAACGTGCGTTGAAGGCCGCATCTCTGCAACGCGTGGTGGTGGCCACGGATGATGAACGCATCCGCGCGCATGTGGAAGCGTTCGGTGGGGAAGCGATCATGACCAGCGTACATCACCCCAGTGGGACCGATCGTTGTTACGATGCGCTGAAGGTGCTTGGTGTGGACCGCTTCGATGCCGTGGTGAACATCCAAGGTGATGAACCTTTCCTGGTGCCGGCCCAAGTGGACGAACTCTGCACCGCTCTAATTGCCGCACCCAGCGGGCTGGCCACCCTCGCGCACCAGTTGACGGACGATCGCGATCTGGACGATCCCGGCAAGGTGAAGATCACCACCGATATCCATGGCGATGCCCTGTATTTCAGCCGGGCGGCCATACCCGTGCTTCGGAACCATGCTGGTGGTGAGCGGCATAAGGCATTCCGTTTCTTGAAACACATCGGCCTCTATGCCTACCGGGCCGAGGTGTTGGCTCAGCTGGTGGCACTGCTCCCTTCCTCCTTGGAACAGGCCGAATCGCTGGAGCAATTGCGCTGGTTGGAGCATGGGTTCAAGGTGCGTGTGGGCCTTACGGTGCATCCCTCGTTCTGCGTGGACACGCCGGCAGACCTGGAAGAGGCGCGGAAACTCGCGGCCGCTGATCGGTGAACGGAACCACCGTTATCTTGCACGCCGGATCATGGCCTTGGAACGCGAACTGCACGAACTTCTGTACGACCACGATTGTGTGATCGTGCCCGGCTGGGGCGGCTTTCTAGCGCAGTATAGGCCAGCGCGACTGGATGCCACCCGGCAATTGGTTCATCCGCCGAGCAAGGAGGTCGGCTTCAACCGGCATCTGTTGCGCAACGATGGCTTGCTCACAGACCACTTGGCCCAGCGGGATGGCATCGGTTTTGCCGCCGCCAATGCGCTGATCGACAAGGAAGTTTCGGATTGGAAACAAGCCCTGGACCTACATGGCCGTGTGGAAGTGCCCCGGATCGGGATCTTCTATCGCGATGCCCAGCGTAACCTACAGTTCGATCCGGACGACCGCGCCAATTTCTTGAAGGAGGCTTACGGACTGAGGCCTGTGATGGCCGTTCCGATCGCGCGTTCCACGCCAGAGCCTAAGGTGATCCCGCTGCCAGAACGTGCACCGGAAGTGATCGCTGTAGCTGTACCTGCTCGCCGCTGGAATTGGGCTGCCGCCGCTGCGGTGGCCTTGTTGCTCGGAAGCGGTGCAATGTTCACCTACTTCGCGCTGAACAGCGACCATGGCTTAGCGTTCGGCCCGCGCCCGCAACCCACGTACCAGCCGGGTGCCGAGCTGCCTGCGGTGCAGTCCAAGGCGTCGGTCTTCTCGCTGCCCGAGAACACCTTCGGTGTACAGAAGCTTCCGCTAACGGACAAGGATAGTGTTTCGCTCACCGTGGACATGGGTGCCGCACCGGCGGATACCACCGCTGTTGCCATACCAACGAAGTCCACGTTGCGGATGCGCTACCATGTGGTGGGTGGCTGTTTCGCACAGCCCGAGAACGCACAGCGCCTTCTGAAGGAACTTCGGGACAAGGGTTATCCCGCTACCCAACTTGACCGTTACGGCGATCTGCACCCCGTAGCCTATGGCAGCTATGCCGATCGCCAGGAAGCGGTGGAGGCTCTGGCTTCCATCCGTCAGGAGGGTGCAGGCCAGGCTTGGCTTTTGGTACGTTAACTCTATTGTGATGTGACCCGATCGCCTTTTCGGGGTCGTAACTTCGTACCTGGAAACGATGGAGACGATGCATGTAGTGAAGCTTGAGGCCTGTACCGTGGCCTTCCTGGATGGCGATATCGTTCATACGCACTTCAAGGACAGCCATTTGGTGCAGCCCGAAGAAGTGCAGGCCATGTTCGATGTGATCGAGCAGGAACGCAACGGCCGTAAGGCGCTACTGATGGTCTCGGTGGGCGAGGGTACCACCATGACCGGCGAAGCCCGCGCGCACGCTTCGTCCGAAGCTTCGTGCCGGTACATCGCAGCCGATGCCATCGTGGTGCGTGATTTCGGCCATCAACTGGCGGCCAACGTCTTCGTTCGGCATAACAAGCCGCACCGTCCTATTCAGATGTTCCCCGATCAGGATAGTGCCCTGGTCTGGTTGAAAGCGCAACATCACCTAATCGACCAAGCTTGATCATGCTCCTTCGTTCGCTACTACTGGCCACTTTGGCCGGTGTGGTGCAGCTCGGCACTGCCCAGTTCGTTTCAGACGCACCTTCAAAGACCATCAAGATCGGCAAGGCCGAGGTTACAGCGCTGGCCATCGCTCCCAAGGCAGACCGCGTGCTGGTGGGTACGAACAATGGTGCGGTGTTGCACGAGATAGAAAGTGGCAAGAAGCTCTTTGCTTTTCCGTATGGCGAGGATGGTGCCACCGCAGTTTACCATGTAGGTTTCAACGACAACGGCGAATTCGTGGTGCTCATTGGGCCCAGCGGCAAACGCACGGTGTGGAGCGCTGCGAACGGCCAACAAGAAAAGGTGATCACCCCACACCGTTGGATTCCGGACCCGCGTACGGTGAAGGCCATGGGACTTGAAATGTCCAACTCCGCATTCGATCGCTTCTACCAACAAGAGGAAGTGAAGCTCGCCGAGGTTACCGTGCGGGCAGCGAAGAAGGGGGTGGTGGAATTCGTTGGTGCTGATGGTAAGGTGGCCCGAACGATCAGCATTCCCGAGAATAAGGACCAGCATCACCAGGCACCCTTACTGCTCTGGGAGAACTTCCTGTTGATCGGTACCGACGACGGTCGGGTGCTGTTCTACGACGTGCTCTGACCAGCGAGCGCATCCAGTGCCTCGCGCACGTGATGCGATGCACGCAAGGGATCGTTGATCGCGTGGCGGATGATGCCCTCCCGATCGATCACATACGTGACCCGGCCGGCGAAGAACCCCAAGGTCTTATTGACATCGTAAGTCTTACGCACCGTGCCATCGGTATCGGTCAAGAGCTGGTACGGTAGGTTCCATTTGGTGGAAAAGGAACGGTGCGAGACCACGGGATCGTTACTGATGCCGAGCACCACGGCATCGGCACCCATAAGGTCGGCATGGGCATCGCGAAAGGCGCAAACCTCCAACGTGCATACCAAGGTGTTGTCCTTCGGGTAGAAGAAGATGACCACGTTGCTCTGACCGCGGAAGGCGCTCAAGCGGACCGGTACACCATCCTGGTCCAGTAGCTCGAAGTCCGGGGCGGGTGTGCCGACTTTAAGCATCGGTGCTGCCTTCCTTCGTATGCCCGCGCAGACCACTTGCCACCAGCATGACCACAGCACCTACAATAAGCAAGCCCAATGATCCCCATACCCAACCCATTTGCTCTCGGAAGATGAGCAAGACCACCAGTACGAATAGGAATAAAGTGGCTCCCTGCGACCAGATCGAAAGCTGCAAAGCAGACCATTTGATCGCACCCGACTTCAGCAGGAGATACAACCGATGGACTGAAAGGTGATAGAAGACCAACAGGGCCGTGTAACCCAGCAGCACATGCATGAAGGGCTGCTTCAGTAGGCCAGGACGCAGGCCGATGATCCATGCCCCGAGGCCCAGAAAGGCGACCAATGCCGGCCAGATCACCATGTATAAAGCACTGCGCTCCATGGCGGTGAACTGGTCCAAGAGCACCTTGCGGTCCGGCTCGCAGAGTGCCATGGCCTTGCGGTGCGCCACGAACAGGCGCACGATGTGGAAGGTGCCTGCGAAGAAGACCACCAGCGCGAAGAGGTGCAGCGCCTTCAACAAGGAGGGTATCTCGGCAACGGTACTGTCCATGGCTTCGCTCAAAGTTAACCCAATGGTTCTGTACCCCATGCAGGTGCGCCACCCGCTACCTTCGCGCCCCTATGACAAAGACGGCTCGCCCCACCACCGATAGCTACGCGGAAACCACCCACTTGGTATTGCCGAACGATACCAACACGCTCGGCAACTTGTTCGGCGGGCAATTGTTGAAGTGGCTGGACATCAGCTGCGCCATAAGCGCGCACCGCCATTGCAAGCGATTGGTGGTGACCGTTGCGGTGAATCATGTGGGTTTCGACCGACCGATCAAACTGGGTGATTTCGTCACCATCAAAAGCCATGTGAGCCGTGGCTTCGGGTCCAGCATGGAAGTGTGGGCCGATGTGTGGGTGGAAGACCAGATGACCAGCGAGAAGATCCTCGTGACCAGTGCGATCTACACCTTCGTGGCCATCGATCAGGCGGGCCGTTCATGTGGGGTGCCAGACACGATCCCGCAGAACGAAGACGAACAGAAACGGTACGATGGCGCTATGCGCAGGCGTCAACTCCGGCTGATCCTGAGCGGGAAGATGAAGGCTTCGGAAGCGACCGAACTGAAGGCGCTCTTCGACCCTGCTGCTACGAAGGTGTAATGGCTTAGAGGCTCTCGTCCAAGCTGTATCCGTCGAAAAGCTCGCCCGTCTCGGTATCGTGCGCACGAAGGTTCAATGCACGAAGGATCGCCGCTACACATATGGCACTTTGGTCGCCACCGTGGATGTGTGCCACCAAATAGCGGACCGTTGTGGCATCTTCCATGTGTAGTTGAAGGCTTAGGTCCATACCCAGTTGGCGGATGAAGAGCCAATCGGTGTCCTGCTCTTGTACGAACGGCACCGCTTCCTTGATCTTGTCCACGATGTAGGTG
>JAEYWT010000246.1 GCA_023428865.1 Bacteroidota bacterium
GCAGATCGATCTCGTCGTCGGCCCAGAGGATGTTCGCGGTCATGGTGGGTATGGAGACGCCCGCAGGCGCAAAGGGTTCTGAACGTGTTAAAGCCATACAAGGTCAACGCCGAGTACGTTGTGGTATTGCCCTGTACTTTCGGGGCGTGAAGGTAGGCTAGCTCAATTTCTAAATGCTGATCGCTACTTGCCGCCGTGGTGCGGTCGGCAAGGAATTAGCGATCAGTCATCAGCAACATTCAGTTCCATTGAAGATCCTCAACGACCCCATCTACGGTTTCATCAGCGTGCCACATCCGGTGGTGTTGCGGCTGATCGATCATCCGTGGTTCCAGCGTTTACGTTACATCAAGCAGCTGGGGCTGGGCCATGTGGTGTATCCCGGTGCGTTGCATACGCGTTTCCACCATGCGTTGGGCGCCATGCACCTCATGGGCGAAGCAATCAGCACGCTACGTGGAAAAGGCCATGCGATCACCGAAGAAGAAGCCCTTGGCGCGCGCATCGCGATCCTTTTGCACGATGTGGGCCATGGTCCCTTCAGCCATGCGCTGGAGCACAGCTTGGTGGAAGGCATCGGCCACGAAGCCGTGAGCGCCCTGGTGATGGACCGCTTGAACGCAGAGTTCGGTGGTGCGCTGGAGTTGGGCATCCGCATCTTCCGGAACGAGTACCCCAAGCACTTCCTGCACCAGCTGGTGAGCAGCCAGTTGGATGTGGACCGACTGGATTACCTGAACCGCGACAGCTTCTACACCGGTGTAAGCGAAGGGGTGATCGGCGGCGACCGCATCCTGAAGATGCTGCAGGTGGTGGACGACAAGCTGGTGGTGGAGGAGAAAGCCATCTACAGCATCGAGAAATTCCTGGTGGCGCGCAGGCTGATGTACTGGCAGGTGTACTTGCACAAGACCGTGGTGGCTTGCGAGATGATGCTCGTGGAGACCCTACGCCGCGCGAAACACCTGGCCATCGGTGGCACGGCGCTCTTCGCTTCACCAGCCTTGCTGCGCTTCCTAAGCGAACGGATGGACCGAGCCAGCTTCGAGGATCCAGCGGTCCTGGCCGACTTCCTGAAGTTGGATGACCACGACATCATGGGTGCCGTGAAAGTGTGGTGCGACCACCCGGACAAGGTGCTCTCGCAACTCTCCACGGACCTGGTGCATCGGCGCAACCTGCGAATCAAATTGCAGAACATTCCGTGGGATGATACACGCGTAGCAGAACTCCGCACAAAAGTGGCAGCACACTTGGGCATCACCACCACAGAAGCTGCGCATTTCGTACTGGCTAGCAACATCGTCAACAACGCCTACGACCCTGGCAAGGACCGCATCGAACTCTTGTACAAGGATGGCACGATCCACGACATCGCCGAAGCGAGCGACAATTTGGGCATCGCAGCATTAGCAAGGCCGGTAACGAAGTGGTATTTGGCGTGGCCGCGTTGGTTGGTGGATTGAGGCCGCATCACCACACCGTCTGTGTCAGCAACTCCCCAATAACCAGTACACGATCAGGAATACGATAACAGTGCCGAAACAGCCGCCACCCCATTTGTAGGCAGCAGCACCGGCCAGAAGGCCGCGAAGTGGGTTGTTCATGGGTAACAGGGTTTGGTTGGTCCGGCTATGGAGCGGCAAGGGCCATGCCACCGGGCCTCAAGGTTGAAAATGCCCGCCTCCGGCAGCCTTGGGGCCGCTACATTTGCAAGCACAACCCACACCCATGCCCAAGGTATTGAAAGGCCTCTTGATCGGTGCAGCACTGTTAGCGGTCATCGGCTACTTCGGTTTCGGTTACATGAAGACGCAAACGAAGAAAGCCAGCCCCGAGGTGGCCACCACTTACAACGTCGGCGATGCGAAACTGACGGTGGACTATAGCCGACCAAGCAAGAAAGACCGCGTGATCTTCGGTGAATTGGTACCCTACGGCAAAGTATGGCGCACCGGTGCCAACGAAGCCACCACCTTGGAGGTTGATAAGGACATCCGCTTCGGTGGGCTTCCCCTTGCTGCGGGCAAGTACACGGTCTGGACCATTCCGCAAGCCAATTCCTGGACGGTGATCCTCAACAGTAAGATGTACTCCTGGGGCGTTACCTACGGTGGCGAAGCCCAGCGCGACGCCGCGGCCGATGTGGTAACAGTGGAAGTACCCGTGCAGAACTTGCCAGAAGTTGTGGAGCAATTCACCATTGATGTGAGCGGAGAGCCTGCCGCCTTGAACCTGAAGTGGGATCGCACCTTGGTGAGCGTACCCTTGGCCCGTTGATCGATGCCGCACCGACCCTCTCCGTAGCCCCATGCAATTCACCGCCGAACAGATCGCCGACCTGCTGGATGGCGTGGTGGACGGCGACCCGCAAGTTCTGGTAAGCGACCTAGCGAAGATCGAAGAGGCCCGCAGCGGCACACTCACCTTCCTGGCCAACACGCGCTACACCGAATTCATCTACACCACGAAGGCCACCATCGCCATCGTGAACACGGACTTCGAACCAGCACATAAGCTACCGAAGACGCTCACGCTGATCCGGGTGAAGGATGCGCGCATGGCGTTCACACACCTGCTGGAGCGCAATGCCGAACTACAGTACGAGAAGAAGGGCATTGAACAACCCAGCTACGTAAGTCCGAAAGCGAAGCTCGGCAAGAACGTGTACATCGGTGCCTTCTGTTATGTAGGCGACGATGTGGAACTGGGCGATAGCGTGAAGATCTTCCCGAACAGCTACATTGGTGATCGCTGCCGGATCGGAGCAGGAACGCGTATCCACGCTGGTGTGAAGATCTACCACCAGACGCAGATCGGTGCGCAATGCGTGATCCACAGTGGCGCTGTGATCGGCGCCGATGGTTTCGGCTTCGTTCCGCGTACCGATGGTGTTTACGAGAAGATGCCGCAGGTGGGCAACGTGATCCTGGAAGATGCCGTAGAGATCGGCGCCAACACAACAGTGGACCGCGCCACCATCGGGCACACCATCATCCGCACAGGCACCAAATTGGACAACTTGGTGCAGGTAGGGCACAATGCCGAGATCGGCCGGCACAACGTAGTGGTGTCGCAGGCTGGTATCGCTGGTAGCACCAAAGTGGGCGACCACAACCAGATCGGCGGGCAAGTAGGCATAGCGGGGCATTTGGTGATCGGCGACAGGGTGCGCATAGCAGCCCAAAGCGGCATCGGCAGCAACGTTGCCAATGACGAGACCATCCAGGGATCACCCGCCTTCAAAAAGGGGCTGTACGACCGTAGCTACGTGGTCTTCCGCAAGTTACCGGACCTGAAACGGCGCATAGACTCCTTGGAAAAGGAACTTGCCGAGCTGAAAGCACAGCTTGATGCGGGCTTGCGGAAGTGAGCCGTACACCCTGGAGTTCTACCTTCGCCGTGCCCATAGGGGTCCTACCCTACCCGGACCACAGGGCATCTGGCATGAGCGACTTCCAGCATACCCTGAAAAGCAGCGCCACCCTGAAAGGTGTTGGCCTGCATACCGGTGTACCGGTAACCCTTACCCTGCGCCCTGCTCCGGTGGGCCACGGCTACAAGTTCCAGCGCACCGATCTGGAGGGAGAGCCCATCATAGATGCCGATGCCGACCTGGTGGTAAGCACCGAGCGCGGCACCACCTTGGGCAAAGGCAACGTAACGGTGAACACCACCGAACACGTCCTGAGCGCGCTTTACGCGTTGGGAGTTGACAACTGCCTCATCCAAGTAAGCGGACCCGAAATGCCGATCATGGATGGCAGCGCCCTACCCTTCGTACATGCCATTGAAAGTGTGGGCCTGGAGCCGCAGAACGTCGCCCGTAATTGGTTCGTCTTGAAAGAGCCCATCTGGTTCGAGACCCAGGAGCGCGGCACCGAAATGCTCGGTGTTCCTACACCTGGCGGCGAATTCCGACTAACGGTGATGGTGGACTACAACAGCCCCGTACTCGGTACGCAGCATGCGAGCATGTATCGCGCCGAAGAGTTCAAGGATGAGATAGCACCCTGCCGCACCTTCGTCTTCCTACGCGAATTGGAGCAACTCGCGAAAGCGGGCCTGATCAAGGGTGGCGACCTCAACAACGCCATCGTATTGGAGGATCGCGAGGGCACCACCAAGGAACAACTGAAAGACCTGGCGAAAGCGCTGGGCCGCGAGTACCAAGAGGTGGAGATCAGGCGCAACGGCGTGCTCAACACCACCGACCTCAAGTTCTTCAATGAGCCTGCGCGCCACAAGCTGCTGGATATCGTAGGTGATCTGGCCTTGGTTGGCCGGCCGATCAAAGGCCATATCCTGGCGGCGCGCCCGGGACACTTCGGCAACACCAGCTTCGCCAAGCGCATCAAGGAGCGGATCCGCGAGGAAGAGAAGAACCCGGTGGCCTATGTGGACCTGACCAAAGAGCCGTTGTACGACATCCAGGCCATCGAGAAGATGCTGCCGCACCGATACCCGTTCCTGCTCGTGGACAAGATCATGAGCATGGACGAGAACAGCATCATCGGTGTGAAGAACGTGACCATGAACGAGCCTCACTTCACCGGCCACTTCCCCGGCAATCCGGTGATGCCCGGTGTTCTGCAAGTGGAAGCCATGGCACAGGTGGGCGGCATCTTCGCGCTCAGCAAGGTACCCGACCCGGAGAACTACACCACCTACTTCCTCAAGACCGATGGTATCCGCTACCGTCGCAAGGTGATACCTGGAGACACCGTGGTGTTCCGGTTGGAGTTGATAACGCCGATCCGCCGCGGCATCGTACACATGAAAGGAGTGGGCTATGTGAACGGGCAGCCCGCCGTGGAAGCTGAAATGCTGGCGCAGATCGCGCGGGACAAGGTGGTGAAGGAAGAACCTGCCAAGGCCGAGGTACGATGAGCATCTCCAAGCTTGCTTACGTACACCCCGACGCCCGCATCGGAAAGGACGTCACCATCGAACCGTTCGCAACCGTGTATGGAGATGTGGAGATCGGCGATGGCACCTGGATCGGCCCCAATGCCGTACTGATGGATGGTGCCCGCGTGGGCAACAACTGCCGCATTTTCCCGGGCGCGGTGATCAGCGCCATTCCGCAGGACCTTAAATTCGCAGGTGAACACACCACCGCCGAAGTAGGCGATGGCACCACGGTACGCGAATGTGTCACCATCAACCGCGGCACAGCCGACCGGATGAAGACCGCCGTGGGCAGCAACTGCCTGCTGATGGCCTACGTACACCTGGCACACGACTGCATCCTCGGCAACAACATCGTGATCGCCAATAGCGTGAACCTGGCTGGCCATGTGACCATAGACGATTGGGCCATTCTAGAAGGCAATGTGGCGGTGCAACAGTTCATCCACATCGGTGCGCACAGCTTCATCGCTGGTGCATCATTGGTACGCAAGAACGTACCGCCGTTCGTAAAAGCCGCACGCGAACCACTGAGCTACGTAGGCGTGAACGTGGTGGGGCTGCGTCGCCGGGGCTACGCCGATGATGCCATTGCCCGTATCGAAGACATCTACCGCGAGATCTTCGTACGCACCAACAACGTGGAGCGTGCCGTGCAGAACGTGATGCAGACCCTGCCCCGCAGTCCTGAGCGTGGACAGATCCTGGACTTCATCAACAACAGCCCCAAGGGCATCATGCGCGGGCTTGCCGAGTAGATGAAGGTCGCTCTTGAACGCGTAGGAAAACACTTCGGTCGCGAAGTCGTGTTCCAAGGGCTGGACATCACGTTGGAACCGGGCAGCCGCACGGCCATCCTCGGCCCCAACGGCAGCGGTAAGAGCACGTTGCTGCAAGTGATCGGCGGGGCCATCATCCCTACCACTGGCCAGGTGATACACACGTTGGGCTCAACCCTGGTGGAGCAGGAAGAGGTCTATCGTCATGTCTCCATCGCAGCGCCCTACCTCGGCCTCTACGAAGACCTGAGCCTGGAGCAGGCGATCGGTTTCCATGCACGCTTCAAGCCCCTACTGTCCGGCATCACGATCGCGGAACTGGCACGTATGGTCTACCTGGAGCATGCGTTGCAAAAGCCGGTGCAGCACTTCAGCAGCGGCATGAAACAACGCTTGAAGCTTGCACTAGCCATCCTGAGCGACACACCATTGCTGCTATTGGATGAACCCACGAGCAACCTGGATGCGGAGGCGATCGCATGGTTCCGCAAGCTGCTCGCCGACAACCTGGCCCATCGCACCTTGGTCATCGCCAGCAACCACATCGTCGTGGAGCATGAATTGTGTACCGACCGCATCGACCTGCGACAGTTCAAACCTTGAGCTCATCGGCTACTCGCGCTCTAGCAGCGGAGTGGTCCGGGTCCAGTTGGTGGGATCATTGGCATAACCCAACGGCATTCGGAAACGATCCCGTTCACGCCAGTACCGGTAAATGGCGAGCGGGTCTTCCACCTTGTCCACACCAGCCCTGAAGTACGGTTCATCAAAGCCCTTGTATGGTGTACCATCCTGGAGGCTCTGCATCATGGCTTGTTCATTCCGGAAACTCCGGAAGGAGACCATGGACATCAGTTGCCTATCCAGCAGAAAGACACCCACCAGGACTACTACCGAACCGGCAACCAACAGACGTTTGGGGAGCCAGCTCCAGAAGGCCCGCCCACCAAGGGCATGTTCGGCCACCAGCCCCAATGGCACCATGCACAAGATGGTGTAATAGTGTGGTACCACCTGTCCGACCAGGTCGCCTTTGCGAACGATGGGCACCGAACAAAAGGTGATCAGGAACCAGAGCACATGGAACCATGCCTTGCGTGGATCGCGATCCTTTCGGGTGACCGCAAGAAGGACCAACGCGAAGAAAGCGCTTCCGCTCAGCCAGGGTGTAAGGGAGCCGAGCGCATGCTCATGAATGAAGAACACCCGAGCGGTATCCAGACCAAGCAAGTAGAAGCCGCCGGTGAAGATGCCGAGGAAATCCGACAAAGAGCCAGGCGTACCCGCACGATCACCGCCCAGGAAGATCTGCACGAGCACGAAGCCCACGAAAAGGATCAGGAATAGCATGGAGGTACGCAACCAAGCCTCACGCGGCAACAACAATGGACAACCCCCTGCGAAGAGCAACGGAACGAACAAGCCATTGCCGAAGAAGTAGTTCTGTACGATCGTGAATGCAATGGTGGCGAATAGATCCGTGGATCGTAGTGAACCGACCCACCGGAAGAAGTAGCCAACTGCGAGGATCTGGAAGAAGAGATGTTGGGAAACACACTGCTCGAAGGTCCAACCGACGTGGTTGAACATGATGGGGTGCAAGAGCAAGATGATCGTGGTGACCCAGGCCGAAAGAGCGTTCGTCAAGGAAAGCAACAACCTGAGCGTTGCATAGGAGGCCAGTGCGACGAATAGCAGATTGAAATAAGAGTAGAATATCGTATTCGTTCCGAATGCCATGAGTTGCAGATAGAACGAGATCTTGAATAATGGGCTAACATGCCCGAAATGGTCTTTGAGGAAGTAGCCCATGGAGACTTCACGCATGTCGTCGAGGAAGTTCCAGTCGTCGCGCCAAAAAAAGTTGACGTCGACACGCCAAACGGCCAATGTGAGCAGCAAGAGAGCAGCAAAGGCCCACCTGCCAATGCGCATCCCAGTCTCATTGTTGGAGTTTTCCTCAGCGTGCCTCATCCTTCAGCGTTTCCTGAAATCGCCATGGGAAAAGTACTTCTCGATCAGGCAGTACAGCATGATGAAGAAATAGCGGCTACCCATCTCCTTGATCTTCAGTTTGCTCTCGCCGGTCTTGCGATTGCGCCAGCTATTGGGCAGCACCGCGTAGGAGTAACCACGTACGATGGCTTTGAGCGGAAGCTCCAGGGTCAAGTTGAAGTGTGGTGAAAGGAATGGCTTGATCCCTTCGATCGTATCACGGCTGTACAGCTTGAACGCGTTGGTGCAGTCGTTGTACCGCAACCGGAAGACCAAGCGTACGATGGTATTGGAGAGTCGGTTCACCCAGCGTTTCACGATCGGATAGTCGATCACCTCCCCACCCCGTATCCACCGTGAACCGAATACACAATCAAAGCCTTCCTGCATCTTGCGATAGAACCTGACCAGGTCTTGTGGCGAATCGCTGAGGTCTGCCATCATAACGGCCACACAATCCCCATCGAAGCGCTCCAGTCCGAAGCGGACCGCATAGCCAAACCCCCCTGGTCCGGTATTCTCCAGTACACGTAATCCGGGCACATCTGGCTCCAGGGTATCCAGGATCGCAGCGGTACCGTCACTACTGTGATCATTCACCACGATGATCTCATGCTCGATGGCCTCACCAAGCAAAGCAGTACTGATACTAATGACCGTTTCTGCTAGGCTGCCCTCTTCGTTATGGGCGGGTATGACAACGCTTAACCTCACTTGCGACCGATCACCAGGAACTGTTTGCCCACGAAACGCCAAGCCCAAGGCATGGATAGGAAGGTCTTTACGAGGAAGCGGTTCACGGGTAGTCTTCCGCGGAAGCTAAGCGGCAGAAAGCGGGGATGGATGCGCTCGATCTCGAAACCGGCCCCGTACAGGTGCTCTGCTAGACCCAGCTCGCTGAGGATGACCGTGTGGTCGGCGAAGTCGAAGTACTCCTTGTACACGTATTTGAAGTTCGGTCCCATTACCGCGATGCGACCACCCTTGCGCAAGTGGCTGTACATCTTCGCCAGGAACGCGCCCACCTCTTCCTGGCTATGCAGGTGCTCTAGGAAATTGCTCACGAAGATGCCGTCGAAGTGATCCTTGGGAAGATCCACTTTCAAGGTGTCGCCAACAACAATTTGGACATCGGAACTGGCGTGCTTTCGAATGAACGCCTCGTTCATGTCCACCGCCCAGCGCTCCTTGCTCGGCACATGGTTGATGAACTCGCACATGCCAGCGGCGGGGTCCAACATCCGATCCGGCCTTCCCATGGTGCGATGTAGGAATGTACCAAGCTCGCTCCACACCATGTTCCGTTTGGTGTGATCCACATCCTTGAAGCGGTAAGCGTAAATACGGTCCAGGTCCATTCAATGTGCGCGTTTGGTCATTTCCTCGAAGATCTGCACCAGCGTTTCCTTCAAGCCGAAGCGATGGCTCCAACCCGGGTAGTGCTGCTTGAATTTTCGCACATCGCTCACATACCAGATGTGGTCACCGATGCGTGCCAGATCGCTGTAACGCATATCCATGGTCTTTCCCGTGATCTCTTCGCACAACGCACGGGCTTCCATCATGCTCACATTGCTGTACCGCCCGCCACCAGCGTTGTACACCTCTCCCGCGCGCGGCGCATCATGGAAGTGGTGGAACATGGCCACCAGATCATCGCTATGGATGTTGTCACGCACTTGCTTGCCGTTGTACCCGAAAATGGTGTAGGGCGCACCGGCGATGGCACACTTCATCAGGTAACTGAGAAAGCCGTGCAGTTGTGCGCCACTATGTCGTGGGCCGGTGAGACAACCGCCACGGAAGATCCCGGTACGCATGCCGAAATAGCGTCCATACTCTTGGACCAGGACATCGGCAGCGACTTTGCTGGCTCCGAAAAGCGAATGCTTGGTGTGATCGATGCTCATGTGCTCGTCGATGCCTTCCGCCGCGTACGGGTGCTGCTCATCGACTTCCCACCGTGTCTCCAGTTCCACCAAAGGCAGGTAGTTCGGGTTATCGCCGTAGACCTTGTTGGTGCTGGTGAAGATGAAGGTGGCTTCTGGGCAATGGTGCCGGGTACTTTCCAGCAGGTTCAAGGTACCATTCGCATTCACCTCGAAATCCAGAAAGGGGATCTGCGCCGCTTTATCGTGGCTGGGTTGTGCTGCGGTGTGGATCACCAACCGCGTATCAGCACTGTACGTGGCGAAGATGGCCTCCACCGCTGCTCGATCGCGTACATCCACATCGTGGTGCCGGTAGTTGGGCACCTTCTCCTTGAGGGCATCCACATTCCAACGTGTGCTGGCCTCGGGACCGAAGAAGGTGGCGCGCATATCATTATCCAAACCCACGACCAGATCGAAATGATCCTTGAAATGGTCTACGGCGGCACTACCGATAAGGCCGCCGGAACCAGTGATGATGACTACTTTCAAAGCAGATGACGTTCAGTTCGTGAGGATGACGCGGAGTTGGTCCTCGTGTTGCTTCAGCCAACCAAGCGAATCTTCCAACAAGGTGTCCAGATCGCGTGTTGGTGCCCAACCCGTAAGGTCGGTTATGCGCCTATTGTCGGTCACATAGTACTTCAGATCACCGGGCCTATCAGCAGGATCCTGACCCACGACCAACGATTTTCCCGTGATGCGCGCGCAACGTTCGGTGAAACCGCAGAGCGCATCGGCATTCGATGCACCACCGCCTGCATTGAGCACCTGTCCATCGACCCGATCCATCTTCTCTAGCTGGAGCGTTACAAGGTCGCACAGGTCCTGCACATGCAAGGCATCGCGCACCTGAGCCCCCAGCCCGCCGTAGCCGGTGTATTTGAGCGGACGTCCCCATAAATGGCGAGAAAGCCACAGGATGATGAAACCCTGATCGGTCTTTCCCATTTGCCACGGCCCGGCAATGACACCACAGCGGTCCACCACCCATCGGAAACCGTGAATCGCCGCATATTCAGCGATCAAAAGCTCACTGGCCAACTTGGTGCTTCCGTAAAGGGAGCGGACTCCGTTCAGTGGGAAGTCTTCGGAAATACCGTGTTGCGAGAAGCCCGGGACATTGGCGTTCGTGGCTGGTCCAAAACGACCATTCTCCAACACACAAGTGTTGTTGATCGTCTCGATCGGATATACCCGACTGGTGCTCAGGAACACGATATCCGCCTTGTCGCGGGCCACCAGCTCCAAACAATTCACGGTACCCAGCAGGTTCGTGTCCACCACATAGCGCGTGCTACCATCGTAACCGGCCATCACGGACGGCTCCGCAGAACATTCCACCAGCGCATCGATGTGCGGGAGGGCGGCTAGGTCCGCCGCATTCCGCACATCCCCATACACGAACTCCACTCCGGCGTTCTTCAACCGGTGGAGATTCAGTTCGCTACCTCTCCTTTTGAGGTTATCGAGCGCCAAGACCCGGCTACCAGGGTGCCGTGCCTTCCAATGCAAGGCGAAGCTGGAACCTACGAAGCCCGCACCGCCAGTGATAAGTAAGGTGGATCGGTTGGGGTTTTGCACCATGTTCTCCGCACAAAGCGCCCAAAGATAGACGGCCCGTTCAACGGCCCACCCTCGTGTTGCACGCCATCGCGCTATTAACTGCTACCAAAACCCTATTTTCGCCGCCTCTTCAACCGAACGAAGCCACCAACACGGTGGCAGCACTCCCGAATTCCATACCCCATGGCCAGCACAGCTGACATCAACATCGGTTCCTACATCCGCTTCAACGGCGACATCTGCCAGATCATGGAATGGCAGCACCGCACACCAGGCAACCTGCGTGCGTTCTACCAAGGCAAGATGCGCAATTTGCGCAACGGCAAGCTCAACGAGCACCGCTGGCGCAGTGGCGAGACCATGGAGGTACTACGCGTGGAGATACACGAACTACAATACCTCTACCGCGAAGGTGACAACCTCGTGTGCATGGACCAGACCAGCTTCGAGCAGAAGTACGTTCCCGCCGAACTCTTCGGTGATGCCATGCGCTTCATGAAGGAAGAAATGGTGGTGCAGGTTGGCTTTGAAAGCGATACGCCCATCTTCGCGCGCCCACCGAAAGTGGTGGAACTAGAAGTGACCTACACGGAACATGCCGTGAAAGGTGATACGAGCAACAAGGTGATGAAGGCCGCGACCCTGGCGGGAGGAGCAGAGATCAGCGTGCCTAGCTTCGTGGATATCGGCACCATTGTTCGCGTGGATACCGAGACCGGCGAATACATGGACCGGGTGAAGAAATAAACACGTGGATCGAACGTATCGGAAACCCTTCCGCCCTCGAGGTGGAGGGGTTTCTTCTTTACCACCACCTCGGGTCCCGCCCGTTACCTTTGGCTCCCATGCGCCTCGATCCGCCACAGACCGCCGCTGCCCTTGCACATTCCATCGGTGCCACGGCCAAAGGCCATACGGAACGCCTTGTAACCGGCCTCAACGAGATCAACCGTGTTGAAGAAGGCGACCTCGTCTTCGTGGACCACGAGAAATACTACGACAAGGCGCTGAACAGCGCAGCCACCACCATCCTCATCAACAAGGAGGTGGAACCACCAGCGGGCAAGGCCATCATCATCTGCGACGACCCGTGTACCGTTTACAACGAGCTGGTCAGGCGATTGATGCCGCGGAAGGCTTGGAGCAGCGCCAGCCCTGAAGTGGGTAAGGGCAGCGAGATCCATCCCAGCGCCGTACTTGGTGCCAACGTGCGCATCGGAACAGATTGTATCATCATGCCCGGCGTGGTGATCTATGAGAACACCACCATTGGCGACCGTGTCATCATTCACGCGAACACCGTGATCGGTGGCGACCCCTTCTATTACAAGAAACGCGCAAGTGGCTACGAGAAGATGGCACCTGGCGGAAGCGTGGTGATCGGGAGCGATGTGGAGATCGGCTCGCTCTGCACCATCGACCGTGGCATCAGTGCGGACACGCGTATCGGAGCCGGCACCAAGATCGACAACCACGTGCAAGTGGGGCACGACACGCTCATCGGCGAACACTGCTTGATCGCGTCGCACGTAGGCATCAGCGGTGCGGTGGTGATCGAAGACAACGTAACACTGTGGGGCCAGGTAGGCGTTCCGAGCAAACTGCGCATCGGAAAAGGAGCTACTGTCCTTGGTCAAAGCGGATTGATCAACTCCTTGGAAGGCGGGCGCACCTACTTTGGTAGTCCGGCCGGAGAGTGGAAAATGAAGATGCGCGAAGTGGCATTGATCGCCAAGCTACCCGAGTTGTTCAAGAAGCTGAAAGACTGAACATGGCCCGGCTGGAACGCATCATCGAACGGTTGGAGCTGAAAGAGTTCCAGTTGAAAGCCTTGCTCGATGTCACCAAGGCCATCAACAACACCGAGGACCGCAGTTCTTTGTTGAAGCTCTACGAACGTATCATCCGGGATGACCTGGGCATCACACGTCTGCTGCTCTTCGAGCGCACTACACGTTGGGAGCGCATCATCGCCTTCGGCAATAACCTGGATGAGGCTTCATACGATATCGAACGAGCATTCGGCACCTTTTCGGAGATCCAGGTGATCGGCTCGGAGAACGTGGGCAACCTGGGCTCGTTCGATGTGGCCGTGCCCGTCTACCACCAAGGCAAACCGCTGGCCTTCCTGCTAATCGGCGACATCGATGAGGAAGAGCAGCGCATGAGCCCTACAGTGAAGCACCTCAACTTCATCCAAACGCTCACCAACCTGATCGTGGTGGCGCTGGAGAACCGCAGACTGGCGGCCCAAGCACTGGCGACTGCGCGTGCAAAACGTGAATTGGAACTGGCTGCCGAAATGCAGAGCATGCTGGTCCCTAACGACCTACCCAGCAACGAACGGATCGATGCGGCCGGCTGGTACCAACCACACAGCGAGGTGGGTGGTGACTACTACGACCTGATCGACCTTCAAGACGGAAGGTACGTGGCCTGTGTGGCTGACGTGAGCGGCAAAGGCATCGCAGCCGCTTTGCTCATGAGCAACTTCCAAGCGAACCTACGCGCGAGCCTACCCCACGCCGTAGACCTCATACAACTCGTACACGACCTGAACTCGAAAGTACACGCTAGCGCACGGGGCGAGCGGTTCATCACGCTCTTCATCGGCATCATCGACACGCGCACGCGGAAGATGAAATACATCAACAGCGGACACAACGACCCGCTCCTGCATCACGCGCAAGGTGTGACTCCGCTGCGTGATGGCAGCATCGCGTTGGGCATGATGCCGAAGTTGCCTTTCCTTAAATGTGGCGAAGTGGACCTGCCTCCGAGTTGCACCTTGTTCTGCTTCACCGATGGGCTGGTGGAGCAGGAAGATGCTGCAGGCAATGCCTTCGACCTGGCCCCGATCACCGCCATCCTCAACGCCGGTTCACGATCATCGGCCCGCTCGATCAACGACGCGGTGATCAAGGCCTTCGAGGACCATCGCGCCGGCCTCCCCTATCTGGACGATATAGCCCTGCTCACCTGCAGGCTTGCGTAAGGATTCAGTCAGGGACCACCACTTCAGCGGGTGTGCTCATCGGTCCGCGTGGGAAGCGGATATCCAACAACACGATCAACACCGTGAAGCCCCAGAAGGGCACCGAAGCCTTGTCCAGATCAAGGAAGTTGTTCAACGCACCATGTAGGTAATAGGTCACCAGACCGAGTATGGCGGCGACCAGCAAGCGCCGTTCACCACCAACAGGCATACGCCGGTAGAGTGCCAGGGCATAGTGGATCGTGAGGCCCACGAGCAACAACATCAACAACATACCCAGAACACCCTGCTCCGCTAATGGACCGAGGTATTCGCTATGGGCATTGCCACCGGCACCGAAGTTGGTGCTGATGATGGTACGATCCTCCGCAGCCTGGAACGGAGCATACTGGAACATGTAGGTGCCCGGACCGAAACCGAAGAGCGGCTTCTCCTTGAACATCCGGAAGGCCGAGTTCCACCGGTTGATGCGCTCCAGATTGCTGGCATCGCTGGAGATGTTGGAGATGGACTTCACGTGTTTGCCCAGGTCATCACTGCTCTCATCACGATTGCGTTCCAAGGCGATGGTGATCTGTTCCTTCTCCAACACATACACACCACCGGCCACCAGCGTCAAGGCCAACAGTACCCAGGTCGGAACCCGGAAACGCATCACCATCAGCAGACCGAACGCACCGATCAAACTGAGCCACGCAGCACGTGTGTAGGAGAACACCAACCCGATGGCCAGCAACGTAAGGATCAAGAACGCCATGACCCGAGCAGACCGCGAGTAACCTGGAAAAGTGACGGCCGTGATGCTGAACGGAATGAAGAACGCGAGAATGGCCCCGTAGCTCGTGTGATCCTTGAAGAACGGCGTCATCACCCAGTGGGCCGGGTCATGCTCGAAGCCGTATTGTGCATGATGGATGAGCGTATAGATCACCACTACGCTCAAACCAGCGATATAGGCCCAAATGAACCGATGTACGTTGCGTGGCTGTTGGAACAAACGCGATACCATGAAGTACATGGTGGTAACGAACCACACGCGGGCAAGCACATATTTCATGGACACCACCGGCATGGAGCTCGGCAGGATGCAGAAGGTCATCCACAGGATCTGGGCTAGGATCACCAGGGTGATGGGATGGCGCCACACCTTGCGATCCACCACGCCCCGTTCAAGACCGAGTTTCACCAAGAACAGCGCGGTAAGCGCCACCATGATGGGCTCGGTAGGTAGCGAAACCCCGATACCACCAAGGTCCATCTCCTCCAGGTTGATGGAAAGCGGTGTGGCGAAGGCCAGGAAGATCAACAGTTGGTCCACCGCTGCCACCATGGCCCAAGCGATGATCAGCGCCACGGGCAATAGGTTGAGCCAATAGGCCCGGTTGGCCATCAGGAACATGTTGGCCAGGACGAAGATGCCGCAGATCAGCGGTACCAAACGATCCTGTTTCAACCAGGCCACCATCGTTCAGCGCTTATCCTGCCACAGCAGAACCAAGAAACACAACAACAGGGCGGATACCGTGGAGAGCAATACGATGAGCCAACGCACAGGGTACACCTTCTTGTCGCTCACTTCTGGGTAAACGATCACGTTGGTGTAGGTGAGCTCCTTGGTCACATCGTTCACCACGGTCTCGTGCTGGGTAAGCAGGCGGTCGTAGTTGGCACGGAACAGGTTGCTCAGTTCGGTCAACTGCCTGAACTCGCCACCCTTGCTCTCCAGATCCTTGATCATTGACAGCACTTGCTCCCGTTGTGCAGTGCTGGCACCGGAGCTCAGCATACGCACGTAACCTTTGGTCAATTCCTTCGCTTGTGCCTCATAGGCCAACAGTCCCGAGTTCTTACGCAACGTATCCAACCGTGCTTCCACGGAATCGAGCTTGTACCGTTCGTGGGAGAGGGCACGTTGAGCGATACGCAACACTTCGTAGGACTTCTCGCGTTGAAGGCGACGGGCGAGCAAGTTCACCTGTTCCAGCATGGCGTTCACCATGTCGCGCGCGCGCACGGGGTCCTCATCCACCACTTCGATCATCACGCTTTCGTACTGCGTCTTGCCGATCTCCACGCGGTCCAGGAACTCGTTGTACAACGCGAAATAGCCACCCTTCTGGGCTGTATCGGCATCATACACGGTCTGCAGGTCGAACTGGCGGATCAAACTGTCGCGGATGCTGTTGCTACGCAGCAATTGCAGCAGCTGATCGGTGCGCGTCTCGATGGAATAACTGTTCAGGTTAACGGGGTACACCGTGGCCTTGGAGAGGTAGCGCGGCTTGATGAAGAGTGGGTGGCTGAGCACGACCCCGAGCACGGCCGCGAGCACACCCACTGCGATGAAGATGCGGTACTTCGCCTTGATCAGCCCAAGGAAGCGTTCGAAGGAGAGTTCGTTACCCATGAGCGTTCCGGATCTTACCGATGTTTGCTTGGATCACTAGTACGAGTATGGCGAGCAGCAAGGCGGACGCCATGCTGATCGCCACCACCAGCCAACGCACCGGGGAATGCTTCTTATCCGAAGGTTGGGCGCGGTTCACCACGAACTTGTGCGGAAGGTCGCTATCCATATCGGCCTGGGCTTGTTCCATCTTCATCCGCAGCACGCTCATGCGTTTGGTCTCGTTGAAGAGGCGATCCTGTAAGGTAACGTACGGCCCACCATACTGCGCCAATACCTTGAAACGCTCTTCGAACTCCTTGATCGCACGCTGATCGCCTTTTACGATGGCAGCGCCCATGTACTCATTGTAACGTTCGGTCTGCGTGTGGTAATCGTGTACCCCCAGTTCGCGCAGCACCCGCATGCTATCGGCCATTTCACGGATGTTATCCTCCAATTCGCGCACCTTGCGTTCCACCACGGCGAAACCCTTGGTAGCGCGTTCCCGTGCCATCTCGGTCCACACACTGTCCACCTGGTCGGCGATGTAGTTGGCGATGTCCGAAGCGCGCTGCGGGTCGGGGTCCAGTACTTCCACCCGCACACTGCTGAAGCGGGTGCGTTCGTACTTGATATGTTCCGCGTACGCCTCGAACAATTCGCTATTGCGGTGCTTGCTGGCACTGTCGATCTCGTACACCTCCATCAGGTTGAATCGCTTGGTGACGCGATCGCGGATCTTCTCCGAGTAGAGCATCTGGATCAACTGCTCGCTATCCTCCTCATCACCCAAGGCCAGGATATCGTCGCGCCCGGTGCTTTGCTCGTTCAGCAGGGCTTTGGAGACCGAGTTGGTCACCGCCGGGAACATGATCACTTCGCTCTTGTACAGCGGAGTTATCCAGAAGGCTGCGATGACCCCGGTGACCAGCCCTGCGATGAGGATGCCGATGATGAGCTTGCGCCGAGCCCAGAGGTAGAGCACCAGATCGAAGGGGTCCGGCTGCTTGTCGAATGATGGTTCCTGCATACGTGCTTCCGCGAAAAGAGGGCCTAAAGTACACCTTCGCCCGCAGTGGGCCAGTCACTTCAAACCTTGGCAGGAACGCGCAATTCCAGCGCTTCGTATACCACCTTGCGCGTAAGCATGCCCGTGGCCCAGGCCAGCACCAGGGCGCCTACCGCGAACAGCAGCAAAGCCACAGGTAGCGCCAGGCCGAAATGCGTAGCACCCAGCGCTAAAGCCACCAAGCCGCCGGCATACAGCAGGGTCCGTAGCCAGAGCGCCACCGGTATGGTGGTGCCATAGAGCTTGGCCGCCAGCACGATCTGCACCAGCGCCGTAAGCACCTGGGTCACCAAGCTGGCCCAGGCGGCGCCCTCGGCCTGCATGCGCGGGATCAGCACCAGGTTGATGCCCACATTGATCAATGCGCCACAGCCCGCCATCCAGTTCAGCTCCCGCAGCCGACCGCCAGCAGTGAGCAGGGTGCCGAATACGTAGGTGCTGCAGACCGCCACGAAACAACCGATCAGCAGCGCGAAGACGGGTGCGCTCTCTGTGGTATGCTGGGTGTAACGCAGATCCATGATGGCCTGTGCGTACACCACCCCGAACACCGCAATGGCCACGGTACCGGTAAGCACCAAGCGTGTAGCCAGCCGCACCAGGCCGACAAGGCTCGCGCCAGCGTGCGCACCCTTTTCCCCGAACAGGCGGCTGAACATGGGCAATAACAAGCCGGCCATCAGATAACCGAGCATGTTGAAGGCCTCGAAGAAGCGGAAAGCTTGGGCATAGATCCCGGCTTGAACGGCGCCATCGGGCAGCAAACGTTCCA
>JAEYWT010000256.1 GCA_023428865.1 Bacteroidota bacterium
AACGTGGGGAAAGTGATGGGGTCGATGTGCATGCCTTCCGTGGGTTCTGCTTTCATCAATCCTTTGAACGACTTCGGGAAAGGAGGCAGATCGGCATCACGCTTCACCGCAGCCTTCACACTGTCGGCATGGGCGGCCATGTGGCGCATCATCAACGCCAGCTCGCTCGGTGGTGACACATCCTGCTCGGTGGGTGTGGGTGTTCCGACAGGAACGTCGGTACGTGCGAAACAGCCGACCAAAGCGGTGATCAGTAAGAGGATGAGAGTGCGCTGGTGCATCACTGCAAAGTAACAGGTTACCTGACACAATGGCCGTGCCAGAACTAGGGTCCGGTCTTTGGTCCTTAGACCACATGCAGCCAGCACAAGAGCCGGTGGTGGCTCCCGCGCCACAGGAGCGTAAGTTGATCACCTCGGCCGTCCTACCGGCGATCGTGGTCTTGCTGCTCTTCTCGGTCTATTTCCTCGATCAGGTCTTCCAGTTGGAGTTGTTCCGCTTCGGCATTCTTCCCCGTTCCATTTCTGGTTTGGGTGGTATCCTGGCTTCCCCCTTCATCCATGGCGACTTCGACCATGTGCTGAACAATGCGATACCACTATTCGTGCTGGGCTGGGCGTTGATGTACTTCTTTCCGCAGATCGCCGGCAAGGTGGTGGTAGGGTCCTGGCTGGTGAGCGGTTTTTGGGTGTGGGTAAGCGCACGCGATAGTTTCCATATAGGGGCTAGCGGGGTGGTCTATGGCTTGGCTGCCTTTCTTTTCACCAGCGGCCTTCTCCGGAAACAGCGCACCTTGATGGGCCTCTCTCTGCTGGTGGTCTTCTTGTACGGAAGTCTGCTTTGGGGTATGTTCCCGTTGTTCCCCAAAGTGAGCTGGGAAAGCCACTTCTGGGGCGCTGCGGCAGGGGTGGCCATGGCCTACCTCTACAGGACCGTACCCTCGGCCGTGCGTGATCCGCGTGAGATCGTTTGGCCGGAAGAAGAAGAAGAAGAAGAAGAAGAAGAAGAAGAAGAAGAAGAAGAAGAGGATGGTCCGAACGCCATGGTGGGCGATACGCAGCCCACTGACGAGGCTGGTGAACATGGCGCCGGTCCTTGGAGAACGAGCCACACCTGGCAGCGCTATCAGGAAGGCGGCCTACCTCCGGAAGCAGGGGAGAAGTAGGGTTTACTCGCCCTTCAACGTAGCCAATTCTTGGCCGCCACCGAGCAGTTTCAGCACACCACCATCGATCTTGTACTGATCAACACGTTTCAACGCGCTCATGAACGCGTTCTCGGTGCTCATGGTGCTTTCGCAATACTTCTTGGTGGAGCCCATGCCGGGGAAGGAGATCTTATCGCCTTCCAGGTTGAAGGTGCCCATCAGTGCATTGCAACCTCCGTTCCCTTCAACGGAGTTGCCCTCTTTTCCCAGTTTCAGCCAAGGAGCCTCCATTCCTTCTGGGGTGGAGACCGCATTCCCTCCAAGCGTCTGCAACACCCACTTGCTGTCCATCACATTGGCCATGGAAGCAGTGGCGTTGGTCTTGTTGCATTTCTCCGCGCTCAACGTAACGAAGAGCAGGGCACCGAGGAGAACCTGTTTCATGGCGATCAGTTGTTCAACATCACTGGCATCACCAACATCAGCACATCCTCACCAGCTTCACCGGGCTCACCGGGCAGCAGGATACCGGCGCGGTTGGGAGCGCTCATTTCCAACACCACGTGTTCAGCGTTGATGTTGTTGAGCATATCCATCAAGAAGCGGGAGTTGAAACCGATGGTGATCTCGTCCCCTTCGTAGGAGCAGGTGAGCTTCTCGTTCGCCTCGTTGGCGAAATCCAGATCCTCTGCGCTCACGGTCAGTTGACTGCCGTTGATATGCAGGCGAACTTGGTGCGTGGTCTTATTGGCGAAGATGGCAACCCGGCGGATCGAACTCAAGAACGATGCACGGTCGATGGTGAGCTTGTTCGGGTTCGTCTTCGGGATCACCGCCTCATAGTTCGGGTATTTACCATCGATCAGGCGGCAAACGAGCAAGGTGTTATCGAAGCGGAAAGCAGCGTTGTTCTCGTTGAATTCGATGGTGACCTCCGCGTTGGTGCCAGCCAAGGTGTTCTTCAACAGGTTCAGTGGCTTCTTGGGTACGATGAAGGTGGCTGCCTTAGGGGCCTGCAGGTCGGTACGCTTGTACCGAACGAGCTTGTGGGCATCGGTGGCCACGAAACGAACATCTTCTTCGGTCATTTCGAAGAAGATACCGCTCATCACCGGGCGTAGATCATCGTTTCCGGTAGCGAAGATGGTCTTATTGATGGCCGTAGCCAAGGTGCCAGCGGGCAGGTTCATCTTGGCGGCATCTTCCAGCTGCGGGCTACGCGGGAATTCGGCGCCGTTGAAGCCGGTCATCTTGTACTTGCCCTGATCGCTGTTGATCTCCACACCGAAGTGCTTGCTATCCACGCTGAAAGTGAGGGGTTGTTCAGGGAAGGCCTTGAGCGTATCCAGCAGCAAGCGCGCTGGGATGGCCACGGTACCCTTATCCTTGGCCTCAACGGCGAGGGAAGCTGTAATGGTGGTCTCTAGGTCGCTGGCGGTCACGGTGAGTTGTTTCCCATCGATCTCGAAGAGGAAATTGTCCAGGATGGGAAGCGTATTGCTACTGGCGAGCACGCCTTGGAGAAGCTGGAGTTGCTTGAGCAGGACCGTGCTGGAAACGATGAATTTCATCGGTGGGATAGGGCGTTTTTGAAGTGGGCCAAAGTTAGCCGGGCACCACCGCGGCTATGGGGGCACTTATCAACACACGAAGGGGGTTTTCCACAAGCTGACGGCCTGTAGCTCACCGTCTGAACGTGGAGATCGGCTGAAGGATGCGCTCAAAGGCCGGGCGCTGCATGCGTACATGTAGGGTGTCCTGCACCAAGGCATCCATATAGATGGGATCGTAAAGCGCCCGGCGTTCCCCAAAGGCTGGCTCGGCGCCGGTATATGGCCTGAACCAGAACTTGGCTTTGGTCTGCCTGCCATTGCGATCCGTAATGGTGAGCAAGTGGTTCGGCTGGCTGGTCAGCAACGAATCGCGGCGTGCTTGCGGATAGCGTTCGATCGCTTCGAAGTAGGTCTCCTTCAAGGGAAGCAAGGCACCTTGCACCAGCACGGTATCGAACGGATAAGGCTGGCTACGGTGGTCCAACAGCCCATACCGGCCGTCGGGATCCTGGGTTATGGTGTAGCCGTTGGCAGGCGCCAGAGGTGTTTCCACCTGCACCGAGGCCAGGTCTCGCATATCGGATAGTGCGAAGAACCGTGCATTTCGGAAGTGGTCTAGTTTGGTATGGAAGCGGGTGGTGAGGATTCCGGTGAACCCGCCCATGCCCATGATGAACGGGGCATTGCTCCGGCCAATGCCCGGCTTTTCCAATAGCATGAAGGTGCCGAAATGGTCTTGGGTGCCATGACCGACGATCCAGATCTTGGATGGTTTTTCTCCACCTTCGTAGATCTCCACTTTACGCGATGTGGCGGCCATTACCCGCAGGGTCTTCGGTTGAAGGGACTTGGGTACAGGACTCTTCACCTCGATCCGCTTGAAGGTTCGCAGTAACAAGGTTACTTCGGCCTGTTTGGCTTCGAACACATCATTCAACACCCATCCATTGGCTGTCCGCTTAAGATCAACCGGAACACCACCTTTGGTATCGGAGATGTGGATGCGGGTAACCTGCGCCGTATCGGCCACCGCGAAGTCGCTCAATGGCCGGTCCAACGTGGTTGGGGCGTCGTTGCGGGAGAGCCACCAAGCCAGGCCACCGAGGATGATCACGGCCAGCAGTAGAAGGATCCTTCGGTTCATGGGTTCCGGGTGGCCTTGCGACGGCGCAACGTTTGGTAAACGAACCCGATCACCAAAGCGAGGATCACAGGCAACGCAGTGTTGAACAATTGCCAGCGCGATCGATCCACCTGGATGCGTTCTGGGTCGAGCTGGCGCAACGTGATGGCACGCGAACGGATGCTGATCAAGCTGCGATCGTCAAGCAAGTAGTTCATCGCGTTCACGATCAATTCACGGTTGCCGTAGATCTTGGCGTTGGCATAACGGTCGAAACCGAGGGTGAAGAACATACCCTTGGCCGCATCGATACGATTACCGATAACATCACCATCGCCGATCACGATCTGCGCCGTGGACTTTCCATGTTCGCGGAAGCCCACACTGGGGTCGCTGATGAAATTCGCAGGCAAACGATCCGTGAAGGCAGACTTGAATTTGCCTTCCAACAATACGGCCATGGGCATGTGCGGTGTGCTCTGCCGCTCGAACGGTGGTGGTATCTCCACCACGTTCAAACTCACTCGCACCGGGTTGCGCTGCGCAAGCGACGCAGGGGAACTGGTCAAGAGGATGGTCTTGCGCACACTGTCGGTGGCAATGGTGTCCAAGCTGCTGGCGAAACGTAGGTGTATGGGGTCAATGTTGCTTACGATAGGGTGGGTACTTTGCGGTATCAGCACCGGTTCCCAGAACCACGGGAAACGCTCTAGCTTGCGTTGGTTGCCGTACGGTTGTGTGTAGAGTTCGATGGGCGCACAACTGCGATCCAGCACGAGGTCTTTGTTCAGGCGCACTCCATAGCTGAAGAAGAGGTCGTCCAGCCCCAGGTCTTTGGCCACGGCGATGGAGAACTGGTTCTTACGCAAACTGTCCAGGTTCGCGTTCATCGGGTCGATCAGCCACAGGGCTTTTCCACCGTTCATGATGAATTGGTCCAGAATGTAAGCCTCGCGTGGGCTGAAGGTGCTATCCGGCTTCGCTACGATGATGGCGTCGTAATCGTTGAGCCTGTAGGACATGTTCGGCACCTTGTGGCTCAACGCATCCAGCTTCTCATCCAGTCGAACACTTTTCACATCATACAACTCGCTCAGCGCGTTCGTGATGTCCGCCACTTCCATATCGCGCAGCTCTCCATGGCCTTCCAGGAATGCGATACGAGACTTGTCCCGCTGTGTACTTTGCCGGAACGCGCTCGCCAATTCGTACTCTAGATTGTTGATGGAGCGGTTCACGATATCGGCATCCGGTGTACGCAGCTGTGTCTTCAGCAATTGTACCGGTACGGTCTTGTCGCGGAAGGTCACCAGCGCACCGGGGAAGACGATCCGCTCGCTGAACGACTCCTTATCCCGCATCCGGATGCTGCTGTATTGCAGCCCTTCCTTCTGCAGTTGATCATAGGTCTCCTTGCGCGTCTTCTCATCAGGGCTTTCACTCGGATCAATGAAAGTGTACTGCACCTTTTCCGGCTGCACCACACGCATCTCATCGAGCAGTTCGCGTATCGATCGCGAGAACCGTTGCAGATCGGCAGGCAGTTCGCCGGTCAGGTACACCTTCACGTACACCACATCGGGAAGCTCCTCCAACATCTGCTTGGTGGAGGGCGTAAGGGTGTACCGTTTTTCGTTGGTGAGGTCGGCACGCAACCGCAGGAACGAGCCGATGAACAGCACAAGGCCAACGATCGCCAAGCCCATCAGGAGCTCGAGTAGGTCGGTGGTGCGGGGGCTGCGTTTCATTCTACCAACGCCGGCTTTGGAGCGCAGTGCGCGTGAGCAAGAGGAACACCATGATGGTGCCCAGGAAGTAGAGCACATCGCGCAGGTCCACCACGCCACGGCTTAAGCTGGCGTAATGGTCTTGTATCCCGATGGATTTGATCGGCCCTTCCAACACCCCGAAGGCATCGAAGCTGGCGATCAGGTCGAAGCCCAGGTAGAGGAAGAAGCACAGGAACACGGCGATCATGAAGGCCACCACTTGGTTCTCCGTAATGGATGAAGCGAACACCCCGATCGCTCCGAAACAACAGGCCAGTAACAACAAGCCGATGTAGGAGCCGATGATGCCGCCGGTATCCAAGTTGCCCTTCGGCATGGCCAACTCATTCAAGCTGTACCAATACACCAGGGTGGGCAGCAGGGCGAAGATGATCAGGATCACCGCTGCGATGTATTTGGCCAAGACCAATTGCATCTCGGTGAGTGGCTTGGTGAGCAGCAGTTCAATGGTGCCCGTGCGCCGTTCCTCGCTGAAGCTGCGCATGGTCACCGCAGGCACCAAGAACAGGAAGACCCATGGGGCGATGAAGAAGAGCGGAGCCAGGTCAGCGTAGCCCGTATCCAGGATGTTATTGGGGAATACCCACAGGAACAGGCCGGTGAGCAGTAGGAACACCACCACCACCACTTGCCCGATCAACGAGCCGAGGAATCCTCTTACTTCCTTGAGTACCAGTACGCGCATTGCCGAAAGCGGGCGCCAAGATAGCGGTGCGGATCGGCAGGGACCGCGCCGTTGCTCGGTTGGGCGCACGGAGTTGTCAGTTCGCTGCTGTCAGATCCGGGGTGGAAGCCATGGCCGACCGCATGCTGATAGCCATGAAAAGGAAACGGTTTGCACCCCCAAGTCACTTCAACGGAACCCGCGGCAGCTTCGAACGGACACCTGTGGACCGCGATCAGAACTCGATCACCGATTTGCGGCGTGTACGCACCGGTTTCTTCGGGATCTTCTCCTCGTCGGTATTGCAGTAGTTCTTCACGATGAACTTCGCATCGTTCTCGCCGAGCTTCGCGGCTTCACGCCAGCTTTCACACGCCATTTCCTTGTTCTTTAGGGCGTAATAGCAATCGGCACGATAATAGAGAGCATCTTTCAGCGATTCGTCATTGGCATCGATCACCTTCGTGAAGGTGCCGATGGCCGCTTCGTACTGTTTGGTCTCGAACTGTAGAACACCTAAGCTCATGAGACCATCGGCCATATCGGGCCTCAGGTTCAGCGCAGCCTCAATGTCCACGATGCCTTCACTCTCCTTGAAAAGCTCACCCTTCACCACCCCGCGTAGGAAAAGGGCATCGGCATTGTTCGGTCGCAGTGCAAGTGACTTTTCCAGATCGCGCAACGCACCCTCGTTGTTGCGGCCGATGTAGTTGGCGCAGGCCCGGTTGTACCATGCATCGGGGTCGGTATCATCCAGGTCAAGTGCCTTTTCGATGTCGCGCATGGCCTCCTTGATCCGCTCTTCGGTGATGTGTACGGCGGAGCGGCTCACATACAGGCGGGCATTGTCGGGTTCCACCTTTTCGGCCTTCACGTAATCCATCAGTGCGCCATGCATATCCTGCTGGCGTTGTTTGATGTCGCCGCGTAGCTTGTAGCCACCGGGTATGGAAGGGTCCAATGCGATGGCGCTATCGGCATAAGCCTGTGCGGTCTTCCACTCGCTGGCCTTGTACGCCGCTTGTGCATTTCGCAAATGATCTTCTGCGGCGGGTTGAGCTAGAGCAGCCCAGGGGAGCAGGGCGGCACTGGCGAACAGGTAGCGGAACATGGGCCTAAGATCGGACAAAGACCGGACCAGACCATCTACAAATAAGTCCAACCGGGGATTCCGGCTGCCGAATTCCTCAAGTTTCGCTACGGAAGGTGGTGCTTGCGGTGTACGCTCCAAGCCTCGGCCGGTGCGGCGAAAAGCCCTTTCACTACGGGCCAAACACTGGCAAAGACCTCCGAAACGCGGTAGTTCTCCAGATCGGCAGGGCTGTCCCAATGGCTGTAGGTGAAAAAGATCCGAGGGTCTTCCACATCATGCAACAGTTCCAAATGCCGACAACCAGGAAAGGAGCGGATCCTGGGCTTCCATCCCTCGAAGTGTTCTAGGAACCGCCCGACCTCTTCAGCTCGGAAGGTCATTTTCACGATGCGTACGATCATACCGCCTGTTCTCTTTTCACGTTCACGCTCAGTTGCGGCTCCATTCGCCGAACTCGATCCGTACCGTATCATCCTGGTGTACACCGAATAATCTGGCCGCACCGCCGCCAGAGCCTTCAACCCCCTTGTTCACCGCTATCTCCAATAGACCGGTGGCATTGAAGAAGGCGAGACGTTCTCCATTGGGCACATCACCATAGGTCTGGTGCAGTTTGGTGATATCATCATCGCGGTGGCCGAAACCGATCCGGAAGGTGCGCCCCTTGCCGACCTCGTCGAACAGGTTCTTGCGCACATTGGTAACCAAGTTGCCGTAGCTATCGATGTAGAGCACTTTACCTCGGATACTCGCGGGGTCCACGGCCGGTTGGAAACCGATCAGTTCCTTCACCCGAGGAACCTTGCGACCGATAACATCCAGTGTCCCTCCGCGGGCAATGTGGCAAGCGGCCTTCACGAATACGCTCCGCGTGGGAAAAGCCACATGGTCATCGTCCAACTTCATGGTCAACTCGAACGCTTCGTGCGGTGGCCCTTCGAAGAGTAGGCTGAAGATGCCATTGTCCGCACC
>JAEYWT010000103.1 GCA_023428865.1 Bacteroidota bacterium
TGCGAAGGATAAGCCCTACCGCGCACTAACCCTTACCGAACGTGCGCTTACCCGCAAAGGAGCACCAGCCATTTTCCACGTTATCAGGGCTGAAGCCTACAACCGGATCGGATCCTATCAGAAGGCCATGGGCGAGTTGCGGAAAGCGCCAGAACTCAGGGCGAACGCCGAATACCGCACCAATCTCATTGGTAGCTATACCGGCCTGGGCAATCTGGATAGCGCCGAAGTGTTGATCGCCCCACAAGTGGATCCAGGGGCTAGTGAAGAGCACTTGTATCGCGCTGGTCGTGTGCTCGCACTGCGCGAACGCTGGCGTCAGGCCCTTGATCATTTCCATGCCGGTGTGGAACGCTTTCCCACCTCACCACGCATGGTGCGCGAGCGTGGTGCCTGCCATGCCATGCTGGGCGATGCCACCAAGGCGAACGCCGATCTGGACCGGTCCGTGGAACTCGCCCCGCGCGATGCAGCCAACTACAACAGCCGCGGCTACTACGGCCACATGGTCTTCGGGCGGTACAAAGAAGCCATCGCCGACATGGATCGAGCTATCAAGCAGGATCCGAACTATGGTTTCGCCTTCAGCAACCGGGGCTGGTGCTATTACCAGGTAGGCGATCTGCCAAAGGCCCGTAAGGACCTCGCCTTGGCTGTTCGAAAGAACCCGACCAACGCCTATGCGTACCGAAGCCTGGGTATCGTCGACTTGGCTATGGGAGAGAAGCTGAGCGGCTGTGCGAACCTGCGCAAAGCGTTGGAACTTCGCTTCACCGAGGTCTACGGAAAAGAGGTCGAGAGCATCGTGGCCCGCGATTGTGGAACGGACGCATTACCCGTGCCCGTGGTTCCTGCACAGCCCGCGCCCACACCGCCGCCGTCCAATGCGCCGGATGCTCCTAGCCCCAGGCGATCCAACGCACCGTGATCGGTTCAAGAGGCGTCCTTTCGACCATGGAAAAGGAAAGGCCGCCCTGTGCGAGCGGCCTTTTCTTGGGCTAGCCTAGGGTGGTCAGTTCTCTACCACGATCACCAAATAGCGCGATACGCTCCAGAATTTCTCCGCATCCAGGATCACTAGGCGAGTGCCGTCTTCCAACCGGTAACTACCTGCTGGGTGTGAGGTGGCCAACTTGGCCTTCTTCGCACCGATGGCGATATCGGCAGTTGCGGTCAGGTCCACTTGGTTGAATTGGTCCTTCGGCAGACCGGCCATGTTCAACTTCTTCACCGAACCGATGCCGACCACGCCACCTTCTTTGGTCAGCACGCCCTTTTCCATCAGCTCCTTCGCCGTGCCGATCAAGTAATGCGCGGTGTTCATTTCGTTCCGCTGCATATCCGCCAACTGCGACTTGTCCCTATACATGTCGATCAAGGTGGCCAAGGAACTGTTCGCGCTGGAGAGCTCTTCTTTCAGGGTATCGATCTCGGCGTTCTTGGCACCGATGGAGGCTTCCAGTTCGGTGATCGTTCGCTCCAGTTCAGTGATCCGTGCCGCGGAGCCTTTGGATTGCTTCCGCAGTTTGGCGATCAGCTCCTTGTTCTCCTCGAGCAAGGCGTCGATCTGTGCCAGGTCATCCATGATCCGTTTTTCCATGTCCGCGCCGCTCTCTCCACCACTGGGAGCCACCAGGCCCCCTTGTTTGGAACGGATCGTACGCAGGTTCTCACTGATCCGGTTGAAGGTGCCGAACAGCTCATTGATCTGCTCGTCGCGCTCGGCTACGGTCTGTGCGGTGCGCTGTTGGTCTTCTTCCAACTGTTTGTAGGGTTCGGTGGTCTTCGGGTCTTCCGTGCAGGCATGCAACAAGACCATGGCCAGGGGCAGTGCGTATTTCAGCGGTGACATGGGTGTGGTTCTCAGATTGAACGAGACGCTGCGAAGGTAGAACGTGCCGGGCAGGGGCTGTTGGTACGTTTTTGGCAACAATTGGCAGTTCCGGCACGTATACCGCGCGCCCGGTACTTTTGATCGGCCGTGCGATGCGCCTTCCCCGTATCCATATCACGTTGATCGTTCTGCTGTTCGGCTTTGCCGCGCCCATGTTTGTCGTGGCCCAGCCAGACCAGCTTACCGACGAGTTCAGCAAACTGAGCCCGAAGGAACGCGCACGCATCGCCAAGGAAGAAGATGCCAATGCCGCAGCCGATGCGCCTTTCCAGACTTTGATGGCAAAGGCCGAAGAACTATTCCGCGCCAAGGACTTCGATGGGGCCATGGCCGTTTACAAAGAAGCACGTACCCTGCGGCCTTACAACGTTTACCCCAAGGTGAAGATCGAAGACCTGCGGGTGCTCATTGCCAAGCGCGATGCCGAACAGGCCAGCCAAGCACCACCTCCACCACCTCCAGAGCCAGTAATAGTGCAAGGATCACCCGACCCGGCACCGGTGAAGGTGGAAGCAGAGCCAACACCAACGCGGGTCGAACCCGAACCACTTCGGGAGCCCGCACCGGTGAAGCCCTCGGAGCCGACGGCTCGCCCCACACCAGTGGTTACGAAGCCGACAGAAAAGCCCGTGGAGCGCGTTGCCCAACACGACCCGGAACCAGAACCGCCGTTGGAAGAAGGGGAGCGTGTCTATAGGGAAGGGCGTTCCATCGTGGTGGAGACCGCCGCATCGGAGGATGGGCGCATCATCATCTACAAGAAGGTCTCGCATCCCTGGGGCGAAGAGCACTTCTTCCGCGAGGGCCTCACCATTTCCGAACGCGCTTACAAGGCTGCGTTGGGGCGCTGATCTATTCGTCGCGCGCTTTCAGTTTCACGGGCATGTCCAGCAGCGAGCGGTAGTCCTCGCCAGCCTCCTTCATATCCAGGTCATCCTTGGCATACCACCACTCCATGGTAACACTGGAGCGACCACTGGCATGCAGGTCGGCCAAATGCTTCATCAGGTCCAATAGGTATTTGCTGGAACTGGAGTTGAAGTAGCTCAGTTCAACGCGCAAGGTGGTGCGGGCCGATGGCTGTTTGGCATACTCCTCAGCCAAATCCTGTATGGGGCCGAAGAACCGGTCGGCGTTCTCGGGAATGGAGCAGCCGCTTATGGTGAAGACGCCACGCGCGCCATCTATGGAAACGGCCGGTGTCTTGTCCGTGGCGGAGAGTTCCAGGAGCATGTTCATGGCTGAGGCGCACGAATGTAACCAGCTTGCCACGAAACTGACGATCGTTTGCTCCAAGGGGGTGTCTGGTATTAGTTTCAGCGGGCCGAACAGAAGCTCCCTGCCATGGCCATACGAACCATCCTTGTGCCTTATGATTTCAGCGAGTG
>JAEYWT010000123.1 GCA_023428865.1 Bacteroidota bacterium
TAATTTGGACCCCCGGCCCACAAGCCGGGGGTCTTCATTTATGAGCACCAGCACTACCATACCAGCGCTTCACGCCCACTTCCTCACCTGTGCCGGCACCAGCACGGATACCCGCAGGATCGGCGCCAATTGTATGTTCTTCGCGCTGAAGGGCCCGAACTACGATGCGAACGCATTCGCGGCCGAAGCCTTGGCCAAAGGAGCGAAGTATGCCTTGGTGGACGACCCTTCCGTGATCACCGATGATCGCTACCTGCTCGTACCCGATGTCTTGCATGCCTTACAGGAACTAGCCACGTACCATCGCCGCACGTTCGATATCCCGGTGATCGGTATTACGGGTTCCAATGGGAAGACCACCACTAAGGAACTGGTGTATGCGGTGCTTTCTGCGGATAGGCCCACTTTGGCCACGATCGGCAACCTCAACAATCATATTGGTGTGCCGCTCACGCTCCTACGCTTGAACCCAGAGCATCGCATCGCGATCATCGAGATGGGTGCCAACAAACCAGGCGATATCGCCGAACTCGCGGCCATCGCCGAACCCAGCTATGGCCTGATCACCAACATAGGCAAGGCCCATCTCGAAGGTTTTGGCAGCTACGAAGGGGTGATCCGGACCAAAACGGAACTCTATGCAGATATCGTCAAGCGCGGTGGTATCCTGTTCGTACATGCTGACGATCCGTTGCTCATGCAGAAAAGTGAAGGCATGCAGCGCCTCACCTACGGCAACGTTTCCAACGCATCTACGCGGGGGAATGCGGTCGTCAGCGAAAGCCCGTTCATGGAGCTGGTGATCGATGATCGCGGCGGTCACGGTCACTATCACATCACCACCAGGATCGTGGGCGACTACAACGCCCCCAATGCATTGGCCGCTGTGTGCATCGGGCGGCAGTTCGGGGTGCCAGACGAGCTCATTTGCGAAGCGTTGCGCGCGTACACCCCAAGCAACAACCGCTCACAATTCACGGATACCGGTCGCAACCAACTTGTGCTTGACGCCTACAATGCGAACCCATCCAGCATGACCACGGCGTTGGAGAATTTCGCCGCCATGCCCAGTGCCCGACCCAAACTCGTGATCCTCGGCGACATGCTCGAATTGGGCGCCGACAGCGAAAAAGAACATCGCGCGATCGTGGAACTGGTGCAGCGGTTGAAGCTGGATGCCCACTTCATAGGGCGGGAGTTCCAGAACGCCATCCCAGGGGCTTGGGCCTCTTCTGCTGATCTGTTGGCAGACCTCAACGGTTCACCAGTGCAAGGCAAGTTGATCCTGGTAAAAGGGTCGCGCGGGATCAAATTGGAAGCGGTGGTTCCAGCGCTGTAAGTCAACCGGCTGGGCCGACACTACGCGTGCGATCGATCAATGTAGAAGGAACCCCACGCGCTCATCCCTTGAGCACACCTCGGCTGATCACGATACGCTGCACCTCGCTGGTACCCTCGTAGATCTGGGTGATCTTGGCATCGCGCATCAGACGCTCCACGTGGTACTCCTTCACGTAACCGTAGCCCCCATGGATCTGTACGGCTTCAACGGTCGTACGCATGGCCACTTCGCTGCTGAAGACTTTCGCCATAGCGCTGGCCTGATCGTAGTTCAAGTGTTGATCCTTCAGCCAAGCGGCTTTCAGACATAGCAGTCGCGCTGCCTCGATCTCCGTGGCCATGTCGGCCAGCTTGAAGGCGATGGCCTGGTGCTCGCTGATGGCCTTGCCGAAGGCCTTGCGTTCCTTGCTGTACGCGAGCGCCAATTCGTAGGCACCGCTGGCGATACCTAGCGCTTGTGAAGCGATACCGATGCGGCCACCGCTCAGGGTCTTCATCGCAAAGGTGAAGCCGAAACCATCTTCACCGATACGGTTCGCCTTAGGCACCTTCACGTCCTGGAACATCAGAGTGTGGGTGTCGCTTCCGCGGATCCCGAGCTTGTCTTCTTTGGCACCAACCACGAAACCAGGCATGCCCTTTTCCACGATGAGGCAGTTGATGCCTTTGTGGCCTTTCGCGGCATCGGTCTGCGCCATCACCAGATAGGTGCTTGCACTACCGCCATTGGTGATCCAGTTCTTGGTGCCATTGAGCAGGTAGTGGTCGCCCATGTCGATGGCGGTGGTGCGTTGGCTGGTGGCATCGCTACCGGCCTCGGGTTCGCTTAGGCAGAACGCCCCGATCACTTCCCCTTTGGCCAAGGGCACCAGGTATTTCTGCTTTTGCTCTTCACTGGCGAACTGCTCCAAGCCCCAGCACACAAGGCTATTGTTCACGCTCATCACCACGCTGGTGCTCGCATCGATCTTGCTGATCTCTTCCATGGCGAGCACGTAGCTGATGGTATCCATGCCACCGCCGCCGTACTTGGGATCCACCATCATACCCAGGAAACCGAGCTCCCCCAACTGCTTGATCTCGGCAGCAGGGAACTTCTGGTCGCGATCGCGTTCGATCACGCCGGGCTTCAGCACGTTCTGTGCGAAGTCGCGGGCGGCGTCGCGCACTGCGATCTGTTCTTCGCTCAATTCAAAGTTCAATCCGGCTAGGGTGGCGGTGTCTTGCATGGCTGAAAGTGTACCGGGCAAAAGTAGCGGATACCTTCGCCCCGATGACAGCCTCCGAAGAAGTTCGTTACCGTGCCCTGGGGGTGATGAGCGGCAGCTCCTTGGACGGGCTGGACCTAGCCCTGTGTACCTTCACTTGGACCGGCACCCGCTGGCACTTCAGCATAGACGAGGCCAGGACCCTCCCCTATTCCCTGGAATTCCAAGACCGGCTGAAGGCCGTGATGGAGGGGTCCGCATTGGAATTGGCCCGGCTGGACCGCGATCTGGGCGACCACATCGGTAGAGCGTGTGCGGAACTTCTAGCTGGCCGAAACGTGGACGTGATCGCCTCGCACGGCCACACCGTCTTCCACAAACCAGCGGAAGGGCTCACGGTCCAGATCGGCCACGGTGCTCGGATAGCCGCCATCACCGGTTGCAAGGTGGTAACGGACTTCCGAACCCTGGATGTGGCGCTGGGCGGGCAAGGTGCTCCGCTAGTGCCCTTGGGTGAACAACACCTTTTTCCCGACCACCAAGCGTTCTTGAACATCGGTGGCATCTGCAACATCGCCTTACATAGCAAGGGCCAGGTGCTCGGCTACGACGTGTGCATTGGCAACCAAGCGCTCAACCTCCTTGCTGAAGAAAGTGGGCAACCGTTCGATCGTGATGGAGCACTGGCGCGAAGTGGCACGATCGCTGTGGACCTCCTTGAACGATTGAACGCACTTCCGTTCCATCGGCAACCACCGCCGCGCTCGTTGGGCCGGGAATGGTTCCAAGAGCAAGTGGTCCCGTTGATCACCGATGCTACCATACCGTTGAAGGATCGATCATGTACGGTGGTTGAGCATATCGCCACTACGTTGAGTATAGCGTTGGATTCCACCTCCTGCGCCACGTTGGTGACCGGTGGTGGCGCCCATAACGGTTACCTGATGGAGCGGCTACGCCACCACGCTGGAGCACCTATCGAGGTAGCTGATACGACCGTGGTGGACTACAAGGAAGCCCTGATCTTCGCCTTCCTTGGTGTGCGCAGGCTTCGGCACGAAAGCACCGCATTGGCCAGTGTGACGGGAGCGCGGAGGGATAGTTCGGGCGGGCGCTTGGACTTCACCAATTAACAGCCCGTCGGGATAACCTTCCGGCGGTATTTCCGGTGAAGGCTGATGCACCGGTTTACTTTCGCCCCACCTGAACGGAACCGTGATGCGCGAAGCCCTGCGTCGCTTTGAAGAGCGAGCCCCTGAGATCGTATTCGAGTGGAACGACACCCCCACGGGCGCCAAAGGCTGGGTGGTGATCAACAGCCTGCGCGGCGGCGCTGCGGGTGGGGGTACGCGCATGCGTAAGGGTTTGGACCGTCGTGAGGTGGAAAGCCTGGCCAAAACAATGGAGGTGAAGTTCAGCGTTTGCGGACCACCCATCGGAGGCGCCAAGAGCGGCATCGATTTCGACCCGGCCGACCCCCGCAAGGGCGAAGTCTTGGACCGCTGGTACAAAGCGGTGATGCCCTTGTTGAAGAACTACTATGGCACCGGTGGCGACCTGAACGTGGATGAATTGCACGAGGTGATCCCGGTCACGGAGCGCTACGGCCTGCTGCACCCGCAGGAAGGCGTGGTGAACGGCCATATCGGAACGGCCGAAGCAGTGAAGCGCACGGCGATCGAACAACTGCGCACCGGCGTAAGCAAGATCGTACAGGACACGGCTTATGTTCCAAAGGCCGATCAATACGCTGTTGCGGATATGATCACGGGCTGGGGTGTGGCCGAAAGCGTGCGCCACTACTACGCGGTGAAAGGGGCTAGTGTAACGGGCAAGCGGGTGATCGTGCAAGGCTGGGGCAATGTGGGCGCGGCCGCCGGGTACTACCTGGCACGGCACGGCGCACGGATCACCGGTATCATCGATCGTGCGGGCGGCATCCTTGCACCGGAAGGTCTTGGAGCGACAGAAGTTCAGGACCTCTTCGTGAACAAGGAAGCCAACCAATTGCGCACCAATGAGCTGAAGCCCTTCGCCGAAGTGAATGAGCGCATCTGGGATATCGGAGCGGACATCTTCCTCCCCTGCGCGGCCAGCAGACTGGTGACCCAGACCCAGGTGGACCGCATGGTGGCGGCTGGTCTGGAAGTGATCAGCAGCGGCGCCAACGTACCCTTCGCCGATCCACAGATCTTCTACGGCCCCATCGCCGAAGATGCCGATGGCAAAGTGAGCGTAATACCGGACTTCATCGCCAATTGCGGCATGGCGCGTGTATTCGCCTATTGCATGCAGCCAGGCAACAACCTCAGCGACAAGGCCATCTTCGAGGATGTGAGCACCGTGATACGCCAGGCGATCGAAGGCGTGAACGCACGCAACCCGAACAAAACGCACTTCACCCGTACCGCGTTCGAGATCGCTCTGGAACGCCTCAACTGACAATTCCCAGCGGCATATCCGCGTTCAACCCACAACACACGATCATGTCCTTCGAACTCTTCGCCCAGATCCAGGATGCCACTGAGGCCGCGCGCCAGGTGCTGGAGAACGCCAACACCACGCCGGTCGTACCCCAGGAGACCACCCTCTCCGTGTGGGAATTGATCAAGATGGGCGGTTGGTACATCATGGGTCCACTAGCCTTGATGTCGTTGACCGCCGTGTATATCATCATCGAGCGCACCATGGCCATCAACAGGGCCTTGCGGGATGAAAAGGACTTCATGGCCAAGATCCGCGACTACATCCGCGAGGGCAAGATCGACAGTGCCCGCAACCTTTGCCAGACCAGCAACACACCGGTGGCGCGTATGCTGGAGAAAGGCATCAACCGCATCGGCAAACCCCTCAAGGACATTGAGGTGAGCATAGAGAACCAGGGCAAGTTGGAGGTCTATCGCTTGGAAAGCGGTCTGCCGATCATCGCCACCATTTCGGGTGCAGCACCCATGATCGGTTTCCTCGGGACCGTGGTGGGTATGGTTATCACCTTCCACACCATGGAAGTAAGCGGTGCCGGCGTGGAACTAAGCCAATTGAGCGGTGGTATGATGCAGGCCATGATCACCACCGTGGCGGGCCTCATCATCGGTATCCCAGCCTATGTGGGGTACAACCTGCTCGTTGCGCGAGTGAACAAGGTGGTGCAAAAGATGGAATCACGCAGCATCGAGTTCATGGAGGTATTGGAATCACCCGCGAAGTGATCACACACCGTGCGACTACGCAGCAGTAATAAGATCGACGCGGGCTTCAGCCTGAGTAGCATGACCGACCTGGTCTTCCTGCTCCTGATCTTCTTCGTCATCATCAGCACCATGGTAAGCCCCACCACCATGCCGGTGGACCTGCCCGTGAGCGCCAACAAGACCAAGGAGAAACCGCGCATTGGTGTCCGTATCGATGCCGATGGTGCCTTCAGCGTGAACGACAAGCCCGTTGATCCATTGGACCTCGAGGGTGTACTACAGGATAGAATGGCACCCATACAGGACAAGAACCCGAGCTTGGTGATCCACGTGGACCAACGGGTACCAGCGGGTGTCACCGTTGGGGTCATGGACATCGCCAAGCGCAACAACTGGAAGGTCATCATCGCCACACGCCCGAAGTGAACCATGGCCATACGCAGCACACATAAGGTGGACGCGGGTTTCAGCCTGAGCAGCATGACCGACCTGGTCTTCTTGCTGTTGATCTTCTTCGTGATCGTAAGCACCATGGTAAGTCCCTTCGCACTGCCGGTGGACCTGCCCAAGAACAAGACCAGCAACAGCAAGACCCCACCGAAAGTGGCGCTCCGTCTGCTGGGTGAGGACGCGGCCACCTTGAACGGAACAGCCATCAACATGGCCGCGATCGAGAACGCGTTGGAAGCTGAAATGGCCCTGCATACCGAAAGCGATGCCATCGTGCTCAGCGTGGCACAAGAAGTGCCTACAGGTCGCATGGTGGATGTGTTGAACATCGCCAAAACGCATAAGTGGCGTATCGTGCTGGCCGCAGCACCCACCGCACCTGGCCAACAACCAACACCCGCCAAGCCATGACCGTTGCCCTGCAGCAGGAAGAGCGGCGCGATCGGGCCACCGGTCTGATCACGACCATCGTGATGCACGTGTTGCTGTTGATCCTCTTCATGTTCATCGGCATGAAGCACTACGATCCGCCGTTGCCCGAGGAGACCGTGGAAGTGGCCATGGCCGATTTCGGCACCACCGATGATGGTGGTGGCAAGCAGCCCACCAAGGATCCCGGTGGTGAACAAAGCGCCGCGCCCGTGGTGCCAGAGCAGAACGAAGATGTGGCCACCGACGAGAACAGCGATGTGGAAGTGGTGAAGCCCAAAGACCCCAAGCCGGTCACCAAACCCACCCCGAAACCCGTAAAACCCAAGGAGCCCAAAGTGGATAACCGCCTTTCGGATGCCTTGAACAACTGGAACAAGCCTGGGCAACAACCAGCGGATGGACCGGATAACAGCAAACCGGGCGACCCTGGTGTGAAGGACGGCACACCCGGCGGCATCGGCGCCATGCGCGGCGATGGATGGGAACTCCGTGGCAACGGCCGTGGCTTGGCGAAAGGTCCGGATCTGAGCGAACGGCCCGAACTACAGAACGCCACCTGGGTAGAAGTGAAGGTGATCGTGGATCGTGCCGGAGCAGTACTCCGCGTGTCCGTCGCCGGCACAGGCACACCGGATGTTGCCATCCAGAACGTAGCCTTGCGGGCAGCGAAGACCTGCCGTTTCGTTGCTATGCCCAATGGCCCACCCGAGCAAGCGCATTACATCAAACTGCGTTTCTTCCCAGGTTGATCAAGCAGTATTGCCAGGATCAGGAAAAAGGGAACCCTTATGGTCAAAGTCTGGTCGGCAGCCGCACGCTCTGCGTTCTGAGAAAGAAGCACTGCATCTTGCGCCGGCTCTTGTATGTTGACCATCTTGTCCTGCAGGGAGCGATGATGATGCCCTGCACCGCGAACTTCGACAGAACATGACCTACGCTGAAACCCTGGCGTACCTCTACGCACAGTTACCGATGTTCCAACGCATCGGCAAAGCCGCGTACAAGGCCAACCTGGCCAATACTCACGCGTTAATGGAGCTCACCGGACATCCGGAGCGCGGGCTGCGTTGCGTACACGTTGCGGGTACCAACGGCAAGGGAAGTACCAGTCATTTGATCGCCAGTGTTCTGCAGGAGGCTGGCTACAAGGTGGGGCTGCACACCTCGCCACACCTCAAGGACTTTCGTGAGCGGTTCCGCATCAATGGTGAAATGATCGAAGAGGATCAGGTCGTTCGTTTCGTTGAACAATACAAGGCGGGATTCGAGCCGATCAACGCCTCGTTCTTCGAATGGGGAGTTGCGCTCGCCTTTTGGTGGTTCCGAGAGCAGCAGGTGGACATCGCGGTGGTAGAGACGGGCATGGGTGGCCGATTGGACAGCACCAATGTGGTCACTCCAGAGGTAAGCGTGATCACCAACATAGGCTGGGACCACATGGACTTTCTGGGGCAGACCTTGGAAGCCATCGCCCACGAAAAAGCTGGCATCATCAAACCCGGTATCCCGGTTGTCGTAGGCGAGGCCGACGATGCCATCGCCGACGTCTTCCGCACCAGGGCGAAGGAACTGGGTGCTCCGTTCACGTTGGTGGACCAGAACGCCAAACTCCCCTACCCCAGTGCGTTGCATGGGGAACACCAGGAGCGCAACGCCCGCACGGCCCTAGCCGCGATCCGACGTTTACAGGAACGTGGCTGGAAAG
>JAEYWT010000222.1 GCA_023428865.1 Bacteroidota bacterium
AGCCAGGCCAGAGCGGCGGTGGCGAAATTGACTTCTAGAGCGGCACCACCTCGAAACGCGGACAGCCTACCTGTCCATGTTCGCTGTAGAAGTCAATGAACTGGAGCTTGTAGAAGCTGCCATCCGCGGCATGAACGATGTATACGCGTGTTGCGTCGATCACATAGGAGGCGCTCTCGAAGAGGTACACCTTCCAATCGTAACCGATCGCATCGCGCGCGGTACTGAACGGATGGTTCAACGTATCACCGAGCGTGACATTATCGAAGGAGGCCGTGTTCAGCTTGGCCACACGGACACCCGGCGCGGAAAGCGCACCAGATACGAGGTAAGGCTGGAAGGGTTCGTAGAACTGGTGCGTGTATTGCGTTACTACGATATCCCATTGGCCACGCTCAGGCTCAACCTCCACCACGCCTGCACCGCTTTTGTAGCATGTGAAGGAGCGCGCACCATCCTTCGGCACGGTAACGGTCTGTAACTGTGTTCCATTGAGGCGCGCCAATTCGAAGACATACTCCGAAGGGGAAACGGAAAGGAAGCGGAACTTACGGTACCCCTGTGGAATACCGATGTGGTCGAAGCCGAGATCGATCAAGTACACATCATCGTTGTTGCGCCAATCGCCGATGGCGGTACTGTCTCGGTGGCCGCTGGGTGCATCGATATGGCGCCCTGCACCCATGCCAACGGTATCATGCACCGCAGCGATGTCCACCGCTCCGAGGTTCCAAGCCGTCATCATCTTGGATCCGTTGAGGTACACGCGCCAACCCTCTGGTGCGCTCTCGAAGGCAAGATCCCAGATCAACTTCGAGTTGGTACGTTGTACAGTGCCCGTGCGCAGATCCATCCAAAGCTGATCCTGGTAGCCGGGCCCCATACAAGCCTGTACGGTCATGGCCTCCCCAGTGGAATTCCGCGCAGGCACGGGTAGCTCATCCTTTAGGCAAGATGAAAGCGAAACGCTCAACACAGCACCGATCAGAAGCGTACTTCTCATTTCGTTCCGGTCTTCAGGTCCAACTCGATACGCACGAACGCCAAGCGCCCGGTTGACATGGGCACGCTGGTACCACCACCACTGTGCGCCCCACCGGACATGGATGCGTTGATGTTCTTCACATCGAAGAGGTTCTTACATCCACCGGTAAGCGCCACACGGCCACGCAGGATCTTCTTGGTCAACGCCGCATCGGCCATGTGGAACGCACCAATGAAGGAACGGCCTAATGAACCATCTTCCAGCAAGGCATAATTGGCCAACCGATCCTGCCACTTCCAGAAGATGGAACCGCTCCATCCCTTACGCAGCCATTGTTTGGTGATGGAACCACGCACTTCACTGGAGAAGAGGTAAGGGCTGTTGGTGGCCGCAGCGAGCTCATCATAACGGCCGGTGATGGCGGCACCGCACGAGATCACCCAGTGGCCGTTGTCCCAACCCGTACCGATGCTTCCGCCGGTGGTGCGATACTCACCGATGTTAACGTACGAGTATTGTGTACCGCTGATCTGAGCCAAGGTGATCAGATCATTGATCACGTTGTGGAACAGGGACACCTCGCTGGTGTAGACACCTTTGTCCTTCGCGTGGCGGTAGGCCAAGGCGCCACTGAAATTGTGCGAGCGTTCGGCGTTCAGGTCGGTATTACCCACGATGTCGTGGTTCACATCCACGAAGAAGAGATAGAGTTCTTTCAACGATGGTGCACGGAAACCACTGGCATAGGAAGCGCGTAGGGTGAAGCCTTTGCTCAGTTGCCAACGCACGTTGAGCGAAGGGATCAGCGGGGCGCCATATCGGGTGTTGTACGCATACCGCACACCAGGGCGAAGGGTCACCTTGCTGGTAGCCCGGTACTCCATGCTGGCCATGACAGCATAGTCGCCGATCTGTTCTTCACCCGTGCCGACCCGTTGGCCGGAACCGGTCTCGAGGTTGAGGTCGATGCCCGCTTCGTAATCGATACGTGAACTATCCTTGGCTTGGGCGAAGGTGGCGCGTACGTTGGTGAGCGTGAAGGAAGAGGTGTCCTGCTCGCCGGCGGCATCCACCAGTTGTTCGCTCAAGGTGGTCAGGTCTCTATACCATAAGTTGCTATAGCGGGTATAGCGGTTGTGCGCCACCATGACGTTCGCCTTGCGCCCGTTCCCGAAGCGGCCTTCGGTGGTAACGGCATTGTCCAACCGGATGGTGGTGTAACGTTCGTCGAAGGCCGAGACGTTGTATGGCGCGCGCGGCAGACCACGACTGGTGATCACATCATGCATGCCTTCGGCTTTGTAACCGAAGTCCCAATTATTACCGGTATGCCGGTAGCTGAAGCGGCCGAAGTATTGCTCACGCGGTTTCCACTGCTGGAAACGGGTTGAATCGGCTATTGCGGGCGAAAGGTCCACCAAGCCTGTGTGGCGTGGATCCCAACCGGCAAAGAAGTTTCGACCACCGGTCAGCACCACATCGTTGTTGCCCCAATGGCGTGTAGCGGTAAGGGTGGTGTTGAGTCGACCGATGTGTTCCGCGTAAGCCGAGCCTTTCAAGGTGGCTGGTCGTCCGCCGCCTTTGCGGGTGATCAGGTTGATGGTACCAGCGAGTGCATTGGTGCCGTAGTTCACGCTGAGCGGACCTTCCACCACTTCCACACGTTCGATGCCCGTAAGGTCGATCTGCGCCAGGTCGATGTTACCATCCTGTCTACCGATCACCGGCACTCCATCGATCAGCAGCTTCACGTTCTGGCCGCCGAGCCCTTGCATGCTCATGCTGGTGCCGAGCTGGTTGTCTTGCGAAAGGCGGATATTCAATTCGTTGCGCAGGGCATCGCCCAGGTTGTTGGCGGCCATGCGTTGGATCTGCGTGGCATCGATCACCCGTACGCGGTGTACGGCTTTCTCTGGGCTTACGGGAGCATACTGCCCGGTGACCACGAATTCGGGCAGACCCAAGGAACCAGGTTTCAAGGTGTAACGGCTCAGCGTTCCATCACCGAAACGTACCGTGTCCATCACCGTGGTATACCCAACGAAGGAAACGCGCAGTACCACCTCAGCTCCGCGCATGGCATCGGAAAGGACGATCTGGCCTTCACCTTTCGCATCCAGCACCACCAGCCCTCCTGCCAGGGAGCCTGCAAGCGGTTGCCAGGCCACGTGTGCGTAGGGAACGGGCTTTCCATCCACATCGCTCACCGCCACTGCGTGCTGTGCCTGGGTCGTACACCAACCCAAGGCTAGTGCCAGCGAGAGCACGCTTTTGAAGATCACCGCACGCATCATTCGTTCACCTTACAAAGGACCGAAGTCACTTGTTCTTGATCGTCACACCATCGTCGATCGGCACGTCGCCGGTCATCTCCAACACCTTGAAAAGACAGGTCCCGGCCGGCCGAAGACCAGACCGGGACCTGTAACCTAGTCGTTCTTACTGCACCACGATACGTGTGGTGAAGCTCATTCCATCAGCATCCAAGCGGGCCACATACAGACCTGCTTGCACACCGGCCAGATCCACGGGTACCTGCACCAGTTCACCGGCACCATTCACCAGTTGCTGGCGAACGACACGACCGGCGCGGTCCAAGATGGTGAGCTGGCCGTTACGCACTGCGCTGTTCAGGATGATGTTGACCTGACCGGCACTGGTCGGGTTGGGATATACGGCAAGCTGTCCGAATGCTTCCTCGGCTACGCTTACGCTGCTCACCAATTCCTGGGTGAAGGTCATTTCACCATTGGCACTTCCACCATAACCGGTGAAGATGAGTTTCCAGATGTTGGTGTTGCGGTCTTCCACGAAATAGGTGCGGTCTTGCGCATAGTCGTATTGCAACGTGCCCGTATTGAAGGTCTTCCAATCGGAACCGATGATGTTGATGGCGCTATCCATGTCCGCGCTGTTCCACATGGCCTCGGCCGTGGGCACACCATCTACCTGCATGGCACGCACCAGTTTGTTCTGTAGCACACCAGCCACCGGATAAGGAGTAGGCTCCGGTGCGTTGATGATGGCGATGTACTTGGTGAAGAGCAGGTCCCACTCGGGAGCTACGGGCTCTTGGTCCACGGTGCTGTTGGTGGCGAGGTTGAAGAAGCCGAAGTTCTTGCCTTGGAAGTTCGATTTCAGCAAGGTGCTGGTCTGCTCGTTGTTACCGTCGATATCGGCAAAGGTGAAGGAGTAGGCACCGCTGGCCAGGGAGTTGATGCGCAGCTTGCGGAAATTGCCTTCGAGGTCTTCGATCGCATAGATCTTGGCACCCACGATGGTGTGGGTGATCATGTTGTAGTTACCCCAGCCCACGTTGAGCCCAGTGGGTTCGTGCAGGTTGTTGCCATTGGTGAGGGCACCTTCGGACCAGTTCGTTTCGGAGTTCTGGATCGCGGCCCAGTTCTCCACATCAGGTGCGGTAAGGGTTTCCCACTCGCTCACCTCAACACCGGTCTCGTAGGCCTTCAGGCCCTTGGCGGTATTCACCAGGATGGAAGAGTTGAACGAGTTGATCTCGAAACCGAGGTCCCAAGCGGCCAAGGGAGCGGTTCCCTGAACGCCGTTGGCAAGGCTGTAGTAGGTCTGATCCGCGTTCCCAGCTCCGGTGGAGATGGCGACCGTGGTCTGTGCGGAGGCGCAAACACCAACGAGCAAAGCGGAGGAGAGGAGTATAGTGTGCTTCATGTGAAGTCGTTCTCGTTTTTTGAGGTCGCAAAGCAACAACCCACTTACGGGAGGCGGCAATAGCTGGATCGTGCTAGAGGGGGCTGTTCCGTCATGGAACTGCAACAAAGGGTGTATGGGGCGTGAATCGACGCGGCCCAGGCTTTCCGGATCGTTCCGGACCGCCCAGGCCGCGCCTTCACCTGACCTCTAGGTCAATCCACTTTGGTGAATCGTTGGGTCAGCACACGGTCGTTCATGGTAAGGCGCACCAGGTATGAGCCGGACGGCAAGGTGCTCACATCGATCACGCTGCGGTTGGCTCCACGGCCTACGTTCAAGGAGGTACCAGGTAGTACTTCCTGGCCGAGGGTGTTCAGCACGCTCAACTCAAGGTCGGTATCCACCAGCACGACCATGTCGATGGTCATCAGATCGCGCGTTGGATTGGGGTACATGCTCAGCACATTCAGTGGCAGGTCCTTTTCAATGGTGTTCATCACCATTTCGGCGCTGGCACTGTTCATGCCCGAAGCGATCACGGCGTTCATCTCGTCCATGTTCTGAGGTTCCATGCCGTTGTTGAAGTGATGGATGAAGCTGCAGATGAAGGGTCCGAGGACGATCTGCGGAGCACCATGCACATCGAGACTTGCACAGATGGAACCGCCGCCTTGCACCAAGAGACCATTCACATCGAAGCCGCTGGTCTGGCCGAACTGCACGATGCTGAGGTCAAGGGTTGCAGGATCGTACACGAGGGTGTGGATCCGGTAAAGCCCCAGGTGCTGTACAGTGAATTCTGGCGTGGCGCTCACTTGCGTGATCGTAAGGCCAGGACCACGGGTAAGTACATAGAGGGTCTGGTAACCATCGGGCACCACGGCGTTGCCAGCAGGCACTGCGCTCAGTGTGGCTGTACCACCTTGGCGGCATACCACGAAACTGGTCGGCTTGATGGAACCGGCGTCAGCATCGCAGGCTTTGTGGCAGAAGCTCACTTTCACGGGAGCACCGGTCACATCCAAGCTGGCGCACACGTCGTTGGCTTCCAACAAGCCCAGCACATCACCAGCGGTGGTGATGCCGAGGAGGACACCGGAGAGATCCAGATCGCTCGGGAAGACGAAGGTGTGGATCGTATAGTAGCCGATGCTGTTCACCACGAAGGTGGGTTCGGCCGCGATCTGTTGGATCACCAGGTCATCGCCGCTGGTGAGCACGTAGGCCAGGGAATAGCCTGTTGGCGTGTTGCTATTCCCGTTCGGCGTGGCCGAGATGGTCGCACTGCCACCAACAAGGCAGACTTGCTTCGCATCCGCGGTAAGGGAACCTGCATTTGGAGCGTTCACCTGGAAAGCCGCACCAGCCACATCCAGGCTTGCGCAGATACCGTTCGCGGTGACCAAGTTCAACACGTCAACTCCGGTGGTCGTGCCG
>JAEYWT010000247.1 GCA_023428865.1 Bacteroidota bacterium
ACTGAATCATGCCCAAACGCACCCTCATCAACGAAGCTGTACAAGAGCGCGACTTCTTTGCCGATGTCATGTCCGTGGTGCGCCAGATCCCCAAAGGGCGGGTGACGAGCTATGGCGCCATCGCCAAGTACCTCGGTGCCGCGCGCAGCAGTCGTATTGTGGGCTTTTGCATGAACTACTCCCATATGGTCAAGCCCAAAGTGCCTGCGCATCGCGTGGTCAATCGGATCGGGATGCTCACCGGTAAGCACCACTTCGCCACACCCACGGCCATGGAGGAGCTGCTGAAGAAGGAAGGCGTTGCGGTGAAGAACGATCAGGTGGTCGAATTCGCCAAGCGGTTCTGGGACCCGGCAGTGGAGGTGGAGCTGTAGTTCGTATTTCCGTTTCGACTTATCTTCACTGCCATGTCCACCGCCGAACTCAGAAAGCGATTGATCGAACGGATCAAACGTTCTCGCCGCCCGGATCTCCTCAAAGAAGCTTATCAATTGATGGGAACGGATACGGATGACTTGGAGGTATACAAGGTTTCGTCAGAGCAGCGGAAGGCGATCGAGAAAGGAGCGAAGGCGGCTATGGTTGGTAAGGTGATACCGTCCAAGGAGGCTGATCGAGAGATCGACGAATGGCTTTCAAAATAGTCTGGACAGCTCCAGCCCAGGCTGAGCGTAAGCGCGTTCTGGCTTATTGGTTGAAGCAGACCGGTTCATCGCTCTATTCCATCAAACTTGACAACCGTTTTAGGAGTGCTTTGAAGTTGATCACCCGTGAACCACACATTGGGCGTCCGACGAACATTCCCGGGGTCCGAGTAAAGTCCGTAGGCGATCACCAGTTGTTTTACCGCATTGATGAACAGTCCATTTTGGTCCTGACCTTGTGGGATACTCGCCGGGACCCGAAAAGCCTGAGGATAGGGAAATAGGCTATCAAGTATTGTTGTTGAGTTGTGCTGGGCGCTGGCCTCTACTTTTGTCGCCCCATCATGCCCATCACCCAAGAAGCCATCCTCAGCGCCCTCTCGCGCATCATCGAACCGGACCTGAAGAAGGACATCGTTGAGCTCGACCTCGTGCGCGACGTTACCGTGGACGAGAATACCGTTCACGTACACGTGGAAGTGAGCAACCCTGCCATGCATAGCCGCAAGCGCATGGAGGAGGCCGTGGTCTTCAACCTGCAACAGGTACTAGGAAAAGACGTGAAGGTGATGGCCAACGTGACGCCTTTGAGCGGCGAGCGCGGCAACCTGCGCAAGGTGCTGCCCGATGTGAAGTACATCGTAGCCGTGGCCTCGGGCAAAGGTGGCGTAGGGAAGAGCACCATCACCGCGAATCTCGCCGTAGGTTTAGCCAAGCTGGGTTGGAAAGTGGGTCTGGTGGATGCCGACATCCACGGGCCCAGCATGCCCATGATGTTCGATACCGTTCACGAGCGCCCCACCACTACGGAGAAGGATGGAAAACGCTGGATCGTGCCGGTGGAGAGCCATGGCGTGAAACTGCTCAGCATCGGCTTCTTCGCGGATCCGTCACAAGCCATCGCCTGGCGCGGTCCCATGGCCAGCAAAGCCTTGGAACAACTCTTCAAGGATGCCGATTGGGGAGAGCTGGACATCATGCTCGTGGACCTTCCACCAGGTACCAGCGACATCCACTTGTCGTTGGTGCAAGCCGTACCCCTGACCGGTGCCATCGTGGTAAGCACACCGCAGCCTGTGGCCCTGGCCGATGCCCGAAAAGGCGTGGGCTTCTTCCAACTGCCCAGCGTGAACGTTCCCGTGCTCGGGATCGTGGAGAACATGGCCTGGTTCACACCCGCAGAGCTGCCGAACAACAAGTACCACATCTTCGGACAGGGTGGCGCTCGCGCGCTGGCTGGTGAACTGAACGTGCCGCTCTTGGGTGAAGTGCCCTTGGTGCAAAGCATCCGCGAGGCTGGTGATGTGGGCCGCCCGGCGGTGTTGCAGGATTCCACCTTGGTTTCCGCCGCGTTCACCGACCTTTGCCGTGCAGTGCAAGCGCGTTTGGAAGAAGTGGTCCACGCCAAAGCGCCCGCCAGCCATGCTTGAGACCATGAACGCCACCGAACTCGAACTGTGCGAACAACGCATCCGCGAAGCGTTGAACGAACTACGCCCGTTCTTGGAGGCCGATGGTGGTGATATTTCCCTGGAGGAAGTGACCGCCGACGGCATTGCCCGCGTGCGTCTCCATGGTGCCTGCACCAACTGCGCCATGAGTCCCATGACCATGAAGGCCGGGGTGGAGGAGGCCATCAAGCGCGTGGCGCCGCAGATCAAGCTGGTGGAGGCGGTGAACCTGTCCGTTACGCAGGCGGGTTCGGGTGTGGCGGTGTGAGTCCATCACAACGTCGTTCAAGCCTGAGCCATATCGACCACCCGGGGATCGATCTCGTCGGCCTTTTCCGACAAGATGTTGCTTAAGCCCTCGGTCTGATGCGGATCGAACGCGGTCCCACGGTAGTGATCGCGTTCGAGAACTCGTATCCATGAACGCTGAACAGCATGACGATACGAGCGGTGTTGTCGTGTGGTCGCATCCCGTGCATGCGCAGCAGCACCACACCACGG
>JAEYWT010000304.1 GCA_023428865.1 Bacteroidota bacterium
ACCGCTTCCCGCTTCGTTCCTCGCGGTTCGCGGTGACCGACTTCGAAAGTAATGGGATCAACACAGGTATCGGGACCGCCTTCGACAAGAACAAGCACATGACGACCATCGAGAGCAAGCACGTGGAGATCGCGAAGAGCGCACAGGAACTGTACGCCTTCCTTCAGGACATGAATAACTTCCAGCAGTTGCTCCCGCAGGACCGCATCAGCGAATGGAAGAGCGATGGCACCTCGTGTTCGTTCAAGGTGCAAGGCGCGGCCACCATCGGATTGCAACTCGATGGTGGTACGGAGCCATCCCACGTGCGCATGAAGGCCACGGAACGGAGCCCATTCCCGTTCACGCTGGATGTGCATTTGAAAGAGACGGATGGCACGACCGAGGCCTGGCAGGTGTTCAATGGCGACATCAACCCCTTCATCAAGATGATGGTGGAGAAGCCGCTGAAGAATCTGTTCGATCATATCGCGGATCGGATGAAGGCGGTGCATGGGTGATCCCATTTGATACACTCTATCTTTATTGTCACATTCCACCAGATGATCATTTCGAGCACGCGCTACTATTTGTTCTTTTTCGCAAGCGGCGCTGCTGCCCTCCCCGCTTGCCGCGAAAAAGAACGACCTGCACCATTCAGCGGAGGCTCTCCGCGAATGTCGCACATCGAACTTTCCGCAGACTCCGCTTGTGTGCAGGCGCCCAACGTCTTCACACCGAATTCTGACGGCATCAACGATGCCTTCGCGGTGGTCAGCTCCAATATGGCCTCCCTCCATGTGGAGGTCAGGAATGCGCAGAACACGATCGTATTTGCTTCGCAGGAACCACACCCGTGGTGGGATGGCACCGATACGATCGGCACTGGCCCATATACTGTGCTCGTTAGCGGCACGACCATTTCGGGCGTGTTCTTGAGCGGCCAAAGCAGCTTGACCACGCTCGACTACACCGGTGCATCGTGCTTGACATACGCAGGTGACCCAGTTGCCGGCGACCAGTTCGACCCACGGATCTGCGGGGTCACCTACCCCACCAGCGACATCTTCTGCGAATAGCGCTCCGGTCATACGGGGTTCTCTTGGGTGCTCACCATCTTTGTGCCCATGGCCGGTCGCCCCACTTACAAAGCCTTTGCCGATGCTCCTCGTCCCAAGCTGGACAAGGCCACGTTGCGCAAGGCGGTACGCATCTTCCGCTACCTGCGGCCGCACCGACTTTCCATGGTGGTGGGGTTCATCCTGCTGTTGACCACCACGAGCTTGGCGCTGCTATTCCCGGGCCTGTTGGGGCAACTGGTGGATGCTGCCAAAGGCAACGAAGACGCCCAACAGCAACTATTCGCGGACATCGACCGGGTGGCCATGACGCTCTTCGCCGTCTTCCTGGGCCAGGCCGTGTTCGGCTACTTCCGGATCGTGATCTTCAACCGGGTGACCACCGACATGCTCAACACGCTGCGCACGGACACTTATGAGCACTTGCTGAAACTACCGATGATCTTCTTCGCGAAGAACCGCGTGGGCGAACTCAACAGCCGCATAAGCGCCGATGTGAGCATGGTACAGGAAGCCCTCACCAGCAACCTCGCTGAGTTGGTACGGCAAGTGCTGACGGTTGCGGCGGGTGTGGTATTGCTCGCCACCGTGAGCTGGGAGCTCACGCTCACCATGCTCAGCGTGATCCCCGTGGTGGCTCTTGTAGCGGTGTTCTTCGGGCGGTTCGTGACCAAGTTGAGCAAACAAGTGCAGGACAAGATCGCAGAGACCAGCGTGATCGTGGACGAGACCTTGCAAGGCATCCAGAACGTGAAGGCCTTTGCGAACGAGCGCTGGGAAGCATTGCGCTACGGCAAGGTGGTCGGCGATGTACGCATCCTCGCGCTGAAGAGCGGCCGCTGGCAAGGCGCCTTCGTCTCGTTCATCATCCTGTGCATGTTCGGCGCCATCGTGCTGGTGATCTGGCGCGGCGTGAGGTTGATGGCCCTCGGTGAGATCAGCACCGGCGAGCTGGTCACCTTCATCATGTATTCCATCTTCATCGGCGCCAGCATCGGCGGGCTGCCGGAAGTGATCAACCGCATGTTGAAGGCCATCGGCGCCAGCGAACGGTTGATGGACCTGCAGGATGAAGCACCCGAATCGGTGTCGCTCGCTGCGAAGGGAACTCCGCTGAACCTCCAAGGGGCCGTGCGCTTCGAGCAGGTTTCATTCCATTACGCCACGCGCGCGGACATCCCCGTGTTACAGGACGTGAGCTTCGATGTGCGTCCGGGTGAACGTGTGGCCCTCGTAGGCCCTAGCGGCGCTGGTAAGAGTACCGTAGCTGCACTCGCCTTGCGCTTCTACGATCCGGTGAGCGGCCGTGTCACCATCGACGATAAGGACGCGTGCGACTATGACCTAACCGCTTTGCGCGATCGTATGGCCATCGTGCCACAAGAAGTGTTGTTGTTCGGTGGAACGATCCGCGAGAACATCGCCTATGGGAAGCCCAGTGCAACGCAAAAGACCGTGGAAGCCGCTGCACGCAAAGCCAATGCACATGACTTCATCAGCAGCTTTCCGCAGGGCTACGAGACCGTGGTGGGCGAACGCGGCATCCAACTGAGCGGCGGTCAACGGCAACGCATCGCCATCGCTCGTGCGGTGTTGAAGGACCCCGCGATCCTGATCCTGGACGAAGCCACCAGCGCGCTGGACAGCGAGAGTGAACGCCTGGTGCAAGACGCGTTGGACCAGTTGATGAAAGGCCGTACGAGCATCGTGATCGCCCACCGGCTAAGCACCGTGCGCGATGCCGACCGGATCCTTGTACTGGATAAGGGGCGCGTCCTGGAGAGCGGCACGCATGATGAATTGATCGCGGACGTGGGTGGGTTGTACCACTCGTTGAGCCGGCTGCAGTTGGCGAATGCATGACCGTACAACGTCTCCTTTCCTCCTTCTGGTCGATCCTTTGCGTTGCTACCATATGCACCCCACAGCATCCATATACGTTCGGAAGGTACTTGCGTGATCAGGCTATCCTCGACCGTGCGGGTTCTGCCTATTCAACGGGTGATATCGACCTCGCACTCGAACTGCACCGCACGCTCAGCAGCAACCATCCAGTAGATCACTTCTGGCGAGCGCAGCTGATCTGGCGCACGGGCGGTGCTCCTACCGATGAGCTGAAGAAAGCCTTCGACCTAGGGTATCGGTACATCCCAAGCGCGACACTGGATAGTTTCGAAATGGCGATGATGGGGGAGCTCCGGTTGCTGGAAGAGCAGGCTGCGGTGAAGCGCGACCTGCATCGCATTCAATGATGCGAGGAACTGATCGACAGGGACCAAGTCCTCGCCAACGGCGAACATGATGAGGCCGGGAACCGCACCAACTTGGATACACTGGACGCTCTGATCAGAGAGGGTCGATGGCCGAGTAGTCACTTCCTTGCCCCGGAGTTTGTCGGTTCTGGAGTGGCCATTGTCCTTGCTCATCAGAAATGGGACAAAGCCCATCTCTTCGAACCCTACCAAGCGTTGATCGAGGCGGAGTGCCTTGCCGGGCGTGAGGCTTGGATGGTGCCCTTTTCACGTTGCAACAGCGTATCCGCTATACTGCGCGTAACAAGACGGATACCATCGCCTTCTCGAGCGGGGCACTCTCCGATGATGACCCTGCACTACCCATGATCGTCGCGATAAGCCATCGCTTGACCAGCAACGGGCACAGACATGTTTGGATACACGCGACGGACAGTAACGTCGCACAATCCATCGCACAACGCATCGTGCAGGTCCAACCAACGATAGCCATGCCGCAAGACGTCTTGGTAATGCTCAAAGAACGCGGCATGGATCATCCCGCACCATTATCCATGGAGCGCATCACCCTTGTCGTGGAGCCCCATCTACCAACCGACCGGTTCCTGTATCGAATGGACTGATCAATCGACCATCAGCTTCGTGGTGATCTGATCATGGCCTGCTAGGCGTACCAAATAGGACCCGGAGGAAATACCTGAAACGTTGATCGTGGTTTTACCATAAACGGCCGTCGTTGTCATAACGATGCGCCCGAGCCCATCCACCACTTCCACCACGGCTCCTTGGCTCAGGGCAGCTCCTTCCACCACCACCCGAT